>JAJYLC010000122.1 GCA_021787935.1 Chloroflexota bacterium
ATCTCCCTGTGAAGCAGTAGCTCCTTCTGTCTCAGCTTGTTCATCTTCTCTGTGCCGCCATTCCTTCTTATGTACTCATAATGGTCGGTACACTTATAAATATTACGATTTAAAAATTTTCGGAACTTTTCCGGGTCTTTTTGTACGTTTAGCCACTCTTGAAGATGCTCTTCATCGGAGAAATACTCGTAAGGCATCGTACCCGGATACGCGCCATACCGTACTTCGCATACTGCATCTACAAGATAAAAAGGAATTGAAGTGCGTGTAGGGTCACTTCTGATTTCGTCGTTGGAGATCAGACGTTCCGTGGTGATAATCAAGCGCTTCGCAGCTTTAGAGAGGTCGTTGTCCATAATCATGATGCCCCTAATTCTGGCATTGCCGTATACATCCGCTTCATGCACATGTATTACAGCCACATCGGGATATAAGGCTGGGAGTAAGGTAAGACGCTTTCCCGTAAACGGGCATTCAACAATCTTGGCACCGCTGTACTTGAAAGTATCCGTGCCCAGCATGTTGCGCGCTGGAACATAGGGCACTCCCATTGCAGCAGCGGTGAACCTTGCTGCCAGGCCGTAATTCGTCCACTCACACACTTCGACTTTTCCGCTCTCCATGTACTTTCTGGCGCACGGAGACAATCCTCTAGCTTCGAGACCTACGATATAAGCCACGTCAACCCTGTTGAAGACCTCTCCAGCCGCCAGAATCTGAAAGTCGTGCGTCGCCGTCTTACCGGCAAAAGCCATATTCTTCCTGCCCTGCCGCACGATCTCATGGCATGCAGCGATAGGGGTGCGGTTAGCCCCGAACCCGCCCATGGCAAGATAATCCCCATCGTGCACAAATTTGGCTATGCCGTCCCTGAGGCTCATCACCTTACTTTGCATCTTGCGCGATTTTTTCTTAAAGAACTCTCTCGCCTTGTCAGGGTCAGGGTCAGTGAAGAGCTTCCCTTTACCTTCCTCTAATACAGTCAAAGTCGGGTCCCTCCGCTATCTGCTTTGATATTAAACCAAGCTTGAAGTGTCGATTGCTACTTGGCTTTCCATCTTCTTTCAACCTCTGCTTTCTTGATGCCGAACCGCTTGTTTAAGAAGGCATAAGTGTTTTCCAAATCGCGGTTCAAATGCTCAATATCTCTGTTGTTTCTGTGAAGGCAGGAATCTTCAGGAGTAGTCTGTCCCTTAACCGGGACGGCATAGATATCCATAAGGTCGCCTTTCCTGTTTTCCCTGAACTTTATCCTGACCTTCTGTCCCACGAAGATATCGGTTGGCGCAGTTACTACCTGGATGGGCAGAGCTGTATCAGCACCGTTGATTTGAACATATGCGAGAACAAACGGCAGCATCTCCAGAAAAGCATCCGCTGAAAAAAGCATAACTGAAAATGTGTGGACTTTGCCTCTCAAAGGCAGCTCTATCCATTCTGTTTCTGCCACCCTGCATTTGGGATTCCAGCAGTGCACCCTGGGCGGACAGTAGACTGTATTGCACACAGGGCATTTCGTACCATACAGTGTCTTATCTATCAGTCCCTTGAAGAACTTTGAGACCAGCCCGTAGCTGTGGCGGTAGAGCACACCATGAGGCCGGTAGATGACCATGAAATCTTCTTCTTCGCCGTCTTCGATTCTTCCGGGGCCGGAAAGAGCCCTCACCATTTCGTAACCTTTGACCGTCCAATTGCCTTTCCTGGCGTACTCCTCCCACTCTTTCTTGATAGGTGTAGCTTTATCCTCGATTATCCTGACTTCTTCTGCCATTTTTCTACCTCCAAAGCTAATCCCTGGAATAGATAATCACTCCGCCCTGACACCCCGTTCCACCATGCCCTGTGGTGATAGCCTTTTTTGCATTTCTGACTTGGAGCGTTGCATCACCCAATTTCTTCCGAATCAATCCAGCTAGTTGCCAATATAAGAACAGGGTCTGGAGCAGCGATGTCGCGCCCACCGGATGTGTAAAGGCTGTCAGGCCGCCACTGAGCTGGCAGGGCAGTTCGCCGCCTCGCTCCACCACACCCTCCCGAATCAGGGTCTTGCCCTCGCCGCGGTGACAAAACATGAGGTCTTCATACAGGCAAAGCTCCACACCGTCGTACGGAGCAAAAAGCTCGGCCAAATCTATCTCCTTCAGCGGATTACGGATGCCCGCCTGAGCATAAGCCTGTTTTACCGCTTCTCTGGCAAACCCGAAATTAGCCATCTCCGGGTAAGGTGTTACAGGTTTTTCAATGTTCTTCGGATATAGTTTTTCTTCGGCCTTATACACGCCGTGATACGCCCAGTCCACCAGCCTGTCTCCGGGCCTCATTGAGTCCGTCCCCATACCTACCCCTGCAATCCACATCGGATTGTTCGAATATTTCATCGCTACCTTCTCCGAACCCATCAGAAGGCAACAGGCGCCCTCGCTGATGAGGGCACAATCCCACCTTCGGTAAGGCCAGGCAATTATCCTGTCCTTATAGTAATCATCGAGCGTGACATAGGCCGTACCGTGTTCCGCCCTCCACTGAGAATATGGATTATGGACAGCATTGTTGCGATTCTTGACCGCAATCCTGCCCAGGTCCTCTATCGTCTCGCCGTATAGCTGCATATGCCGAGTCTCCAACGCAGCATAGTAGCCGTTGTAAAAACCGCCTACAGTGAAATCCCAGTCTGTGTCGGAGGCAGAAGCTATGAACTCGTTGGCGGTAGCGGTGTCCACTTCTGACATCCATTCCCACCCCACCACCAATACAAGGTCATACTGCCCCGATTTGATAAGGAAATATGCGTTGAGCAGAGCATCTAACGGTGTGCTGCCACCTGCCTCAACTCGGTAACCGCCCTTTCTATGCTGCCCGATGTAATCCTGGACTATCCACGCCATGCAAAGCTGCTGATTCAAATGGTCGCTGAAGTAGCTGCTCTGTACGAACTGTATATCCTGGGGATCCAAATTCGGGAAGTCGTTGAGCATATTTTTGTATGCCATGGCCACGCCTTCTTCGGCGTTATCATACCGCACCCTGCCCGGCCTGTAGAGCCCGCCTCCCAGGATAGCTACCCGCCTATCACTCATTTAACTCCCCCTTGTCAGTAATATTTTAGAGTCCCAACTCGCGCGCCACAATGGTACGCTGGAAAGCACCATCTCCAAATATTATCTCGCCAGCCTTGGCTCTTCTATAATAGAGGTGTAAATCGTGGTCCATGGTGAAACCTACAGCGCCGAATATCTGATGAGCCAATAACGTGACGCGACTATAGGCAGCGCCCGTCCAGGCCTTGGCCACAGCCACGTCTATAGTAGCGGACAGCCCTTCTGACACTTTCCACGCTGCCTTGTAGGTGACGAACCGCGAGCCATCGACATCGCTCACCATATTGGCGCAGTAATGCTGAATCGCCTGGAAGCTGCCGATAGGGCGGTTGAATTGAACCCTTTCTTTAGCGTAGGCGACAGCCATATCCAGTGCTGCTTGTGCCCCTCCCACCATCTCGGCACACTTGGCCACTATGGCCTTCTGTAAGATATCCTGAATAATTTGCCAGCCCCGGTTCAGACCGCCCAATATGTTTTCCTTGGGAACAGCTACATTTTCAAACACTACTTCGCACTGCTTATCGCGGGCCAGAGTCTCCAGCAGTGTACATTTGATTCCAGGGGCTTTGGAGTTAACCAGAAATATGGTGAGGCCATTTTCGGGTTTGCTTGTTGACTTTGTCTTAGCCACACACAGCAAATAATCGGCGACATTGGCATCGAGCACAAAGAGCTTAGTTCCATTGATAATATATTTACCATCCCGAAGAGCCGCTGTGGTCTTAATGGATGCCGCTTCGTATTTGGCATCGGGTTCAGTCAGAGCTAAACCGAGGATGAGCTTGCCGCTGGCAACTTCAGAGAGCAATCTTTTCTTTTGCTCTTCGCTCCCGCCAGCAAGTATAACCATGCCCCCAAGGACAACGGTGGAGAAGAATGGTCCCGGCACGATGTTATATCCCATAGTTTCGAGCAGCACAACCAGATCCAAGAAACTGCCGCCGCCTCCTCCATATTTTTCCGGAAATGGTAATCCCATCCACCCCAGCTCCGCCATCTTGCGCCACAGCTCGGGTGAATAGCCCTCGTCGCTCTCATCGAGTTGTTTCACCAGCTTCTTGGGACATTCTTTCTGCAAGAAATCGCGTGCCGATGTCTTCAGCATTTCCTGCTCTTCGCTCAATCCGAAGTCCATCTTCAGCCTCCAGTTCAAAAATCGAACGACCGAGTACTTTCAGTTTCCACCCCAGGGCAGACCCAACCCTCTGATCGCAATGATGCTGCGCTGGATCTCAGACGTACCGGCGCCAACGAGTCCGGAGATGCAATCGAGATATCCTGTACAAATCCTGCCTTTCAAAGGCGCCCACTTGTTGCCCCTCTCCAGTTCACCGTAGGGACCCATAACATCTATTGCTGTGTTTGCCAGTTTATGGCTGAGCTGGGTAGCGACCAGTTTGAGCACGGAAGCCTCGATATTTGGTACAAGGCCTCTGTCAAGCATCCAGGCGGTTTGCCAGAAAAACATATAGGCTACATCAATATCTATTGCCAGATCGGCCAGCTTATCGCGTATAAGCGGCTCATCGGTCAATACCCCTCCATTGCGCTTCGTTTCCCTGGCCCACTGCACCAGTTCATCGAAAGTCCGCTTGAAGCCACCTACCGGCACTACAAGTCTTTCAAAGTCCAGGGCTGCCATGGCGTAATACCAGCCCCGGTTTCGCTCACCGATAATATTCTTCTTGGGTATTCTGACGTTATCGAAGAAGACCTCATTAAAGGAATGGAAGCCGCAGATATTTATCAGCGGCCGAATGGTGATGCCCTCTGACCTGTTATCCACGATAACCAGAGAAATACCTTTATGCGCGGGTGCATCGGGGTCTGTCCGAACCAGCATCCAGGCATAGTCTGAAACGTGCGCGCCGCTGCTCCACGTCTTCTGTCCATTAATTACCAGGTCGTCCCCGTCTTCCACTGCGCTCGTTTTAATCGAGGCAAGATCAGAGCCTGCGTTTGGTTCACTATAGGAGAGCCAGAACCTTATTTGGCCCCGGGCAATTCTAGGCAGCCATTCTCTCTTAGCTTCGCCGCTGCCAAACAACAGGATGGTCGGGCCGGAAATCAGTGTGGCTACGCCGGGACCAGGCGCTCGATGGTAGCTCAAGCGTTCATTCAAGATAGCTTGTTCCATATTGGAACGCCCCGCGCCACCGTATTCCTTGGGCCATGAGAGAGTCAACCAGCCTTCCTCTGCCAACCGACGTCTAAACCGTTCTGCCGCAGGTTCTAGCTCCTCGAAATCCGGTATGGTGCCGTATCCGCCAGGCCAGTAATGGCTCTCCTCTGCCCAGTTAGCGGGCAGTTCTCCCTTTATGAAGTCATCCACTTCCTGCCGGAACGTTTCTTCCTGGCTGCTAAAATGAAAATCCACGGTTTCCTCTAACCAATATAACTGTAATCGGCAAAAGACTATTGCTGGCGGGGCAATCCCAGCCCTCTCATAGCGACGATGTTGCGTTGAATCTCGTTGGTGCCGCCGCCCACGCCTATGGAGATGCAGCCCAAATAAGTGCGCATTGCCCTGCCCTTAAAGACAGTATCTTTGGAGTCCTGGGCTAATTCACCGTAGTGGCCCAGAACTCGCATTCCGACATTTGCTGTGTGCCTGAGCAGTTCGCTGGAAAATAACAGCGACATCGAGGACTCATAGCTGGGGTGAAGACCCTTGCTGTACATCCAGGCAATGCGGTAACACATCATACGCAAGACATCGTTCTCCACTACCAGTTCTGCCAGTTCGTCTTTGATTAAAGGGTCATCACCGAGACTATTACCTGAGTTTTTGGCTTCCTTCACATACTGGATCAGTTCCTCAATGAGACGCTGATTTGCTGCAGCCGTGCCAATCAGGGAGCGCTCAAAGTCCAGCGCCATGGCAAGCTGATACCAGCCTCTATTTTTTTCGCCTATCAAAGCATCCTTAGGAACCCGCACATCATCAAAGAAGACCTCATTGAAGGAATGCCGGTTCAAAATATTTATCAGAGGCCTGACGGTGATACCGGGTATCTTCATATTGATAACGAACATGCTGATTCCTTTATGCTTGGGTACATTGGGGTCGGTTCTGGCGCCCAGCCAGCAATAGTTGGCATAATGCGCATAGCTGCACCAAATCTTTTGCCCGTTTATCACCCAGCTATCGCCGTCCTCCACAGCCCGCGTTTGAATAGAGGCAAGGTCCGAGCCGGAGTTGGGCTCGCTGTAGCCAAGACAGAAGCAGGATTCCCCTTTCGCCACCTCTGTAAGATATTTTTTCTTTTGCTGCTCAGTGCCGAAGAGCGAGATAGCACCCCCCACCCAGTTTATCGATATCTCCATCTCCACGCCTACGGGAGCTTGGTGGTAATACAACTCTTCGGCAAGTATCAGGCGTTTAACGTGGCTCATGTCCGAGCCGCCGTACTCTCTGGGATATGCTGGTGCCAACCAGCCCTTCTGCCCCAGTTTGCGCTGGAACTCGCGCAAAAGAGCCCAGGACTCCTCGGTCTCTTCCCACAACCCGGCATCAATATCATACCACCGGGGCGGAACGACTTCCTTAAGCCATTGCCTTACTTCCTGGCGGAACACCTCTTCTTCTTCGGAGAATCTAAAATCCATGCGCACCCCCACGCTTTGCGGCTGTCTCTATATGCCTTCGACAATTTTGAACTATTTGGTATCGCGGGAAAAATCGCCTGTTCTGTTATTGCTTAAAACTGACTGCAGGCGCATCCCCGCTTTATAACTCAAGTTCAGGCTGCTGGCCGTTTGCTAATCAGTACTTTCATCGTTGCGACTGCCACATTTTCGCCTCTCTGGTTCTTGACCGACTGCTTCAGACTTACTATGCCGCCTATGTTGCCTTTATCCTGTTTTTCCGTAACTTCGAGCTCCACATGGATGGTATCGCCTATCTTTGTGGGAGCGGTAAACCTCAACTTGTCCATCCCGTAAAAGGCAACGATTGCCATCTCATACAGAGGCATCAGCCCGATAGCAAAGGAGATCACTAACATTCCATGCGCTATCCTCTCGCCAAAAGGTCCTTTTTTGGCATATTCAACGTCGGTATGAAGCGGATACCAGTCTCCGGTCAGTGCAGCAAAGTTAACTATATCTGCTTCGGTAATAGTCCTGGCCCTGGTTACGGTTACTTCCCCGATATTGAAATCCTCAAAGTACTGCATGTAACCTCCTTTGACGGCCAACCAATAATATTAAAAAGTTTGTCAACTGTCAATTGTAAACAAGATACGTTAGAGCGTCGCTGAGGAATAGAACGACATTAAGAAAAAACTCTGGATAAACAGAAAAAGGCTGGGTTGTTATATAATGTCAAGAGTATAGAAGTTTTCTCAGCCCAGGAGGTAGGCTATGGTTGACAGAGAGGCATCAGAACTGATCAAACACAAAAAGGCTAGATCGGA
>JAJYLC010000017.1 GCA_021787935.1 Chloroflexota bacterium
TTTAATGTGACATGGTCTGTTTCCACATCGACCGGCTGACGGAAGTCCTCTGCTATCTCACCGTTTACTTTGACCCTGCCCTGTTTTATGGTATCAGCTAGCCACCTTCGCGAGCCGAGTCCTGCTTCGGCCAAGGCTTTGAGTAAAGGCCTAATCGACATAGCCTTAGTATAAGCGTTGCGGCTTGTCAAAACCAGTACGTATGTCGTAGCATGTAGGGGGCAGGTTTCAAACCGCCCCTCCGAAATGGACTTAGAGAGGGCTTAAGCTATTAATGGGAAGGCCAATGACCAGACTAACATTCTATGGGGGAGTAAACGAGATAGGCGGGAACAAAGTGCTCCTGGAGGATGGGGGCCGGGTGTTTTTCCTGGATTTCGGCTTTCCCTACAAAAGGCACAAGCAATTCTATGAGGAGTACCTGAACCCCCGCAGCGGCGCGGGTCTGCTCGACCCTCTGACAATGGGCCTGCTGCCTCCTCTGGCGGGGCTATATCGAGATGACCTGGTGACGCCTGGACTCTGGGAGCAGTTCCGAGATAATCCACTTTACCGTGAGCTTAAAGAAGTAGACGGAGTGCTGCTCACACATGCCCACCTCGACCATTCGGGCTATATCTCTTTTCTCAGGGCGGACATACCAATATATTCAACAGGGGTTACGGCCTTCATCGCCAAGGCAATGCAGGACTCGGGCAAGTCGGGCTTCGAGCAGCAGGTCTGTTACTACAATCATGCTGTTCGAGATTGTCCTGTCGATTGGAAGCAGACAGCCTTCCTCTCCGAGAATACGGCAAAGCATCAGCGGCAATTCTGTATCTCCGATGTGGACCTTCTGAGTTTGAGTGCAGATGCAGCGCGGTTCTGGGAAAGCGGATTTTGGGAGAAAACCAGCAAACAAAAGGGGCTTATTTCGTGTCATCTGACGGCTCACAGCGGCTGCAGCTTTAATCTGCGCTGCTTCCCAGTTGACCATTCCATACCCGGTGCCTGCGCCTGGGCCATGGAGACCAGCTCTGGCTGGGTTATCTACACAGGCGACCTGCGGCTCCACGGCAAACGCTCTGAGCTTACTAAAGGTTTTATCGAAGAGGCATCCAAATTACATCCCAGAGCGCTGATACTTGAGGGCACCAATGTGGGTCGAGAGTCCAATGTCACCGAGCACGAGGTATACGAGAACGCGTTGAAGGCTATTTCGAAGGCGAGCGGACTTGTTATCGCTGATTTCTCCGCCAGGGATGTAGACCGCCTGCTCACTTTCCTGCAAATAGCCAGGGATACCGGCAGGAAACTGGCGATACTGCCCAAGGACGCCTACCTGCTAAAGACCATGCGCCTTCTAGAGAGGGAGATACCAGACATAGCCCAAGACGATAACCTCGTCATCTATCAGGAGACTGTCGCCAGCAAATCTCCTGCTATATGGATACGGAATATTTTTAAGGAATACGATAGCAAGATTGTGCTGGCGCAGGATATCAACTCGGCACAGGACAAATTCATCCTTTGTTTCAGCTTTTGGGACATAAACGAGCTGCCGAGCATCCGCCCCAGGCCGGGCAGCCTCTATCTATTCAGTTCCAGCGAGCCCCACGATGAGGAACAGGAGATAGACTTCCGCCGCCTGCGCAACTGGCTGCAGCACTTCGGTATCAAAAGTTTCGGACTGCCTGTAGAGATAAAAAAGGAAAACGGCAAGAGCGACTGGGACATACCCGATGAGGAGAAAGGCCTACACGCCTCAGGGCATGCCTGCGGCCCCGACCTGCTCAAAGTAGCCCGTGAAATAAAGCCGGAGGTACTCATCCCTATACACAGCGAAAACGCCAGGTTTTACTATGAGAAATTCACTGGCAGTGGGATCGAGGTGAGGCTGCCGGAGGCGGGTGGGATGGTCGAGATATGAATAAGTTGAGTACTAGCAGTAGGGGCACAGCACGCTGTGCCCCTACGATTTACTGACAGATAAGATCTATCTTCCAATAAGCTGCCTAATCTCCCTTGGCTAGACCGGGCATGGCACGGATTGCAGGCTCTGACACTGAGCAGCTAGATCAGCAGGTATTGGCTGCTGTGTCATGCTAACAGCCGGCTGAGGTTGCGTCTGTGGCTGGACAATAACCTGTTCTCTAGCCTCGACAGGAACTTCCTGAAGTTGTTCTCTAACTCCAACAGGTACCTCGTGTGGCCTGAGCGCCTGGCGTTCTGCCCTCGAAGCCAATTGGCTTGCTGCATAGGTTAAACCTGCGATCAAAGCTATGACACCGACCGCTAAACCCAAGCCTTCCAGCGTCCCTAACACTGGTATATTCACGCCTGAAAATGCACCCGCTAATGCTGCTATACCAATAGCAGGAAGCGCGAGTACAGCCAGTACAGCTATTGCCGGAGCTGCCAGCACCGCTAACGCGCCAACCAGTGGAACGGCAAACAACGCTATCAAACCCAAGATAGGCAATGCCAGTAACAATGCAAGTAAGAGTATCATCATCCACTTCCTCTTTTTTAATCATCGCATTATGAACCCCTTATTTGGGGATGTATGTGACTTTTGTTGCAAAACCTGTTCTGTTTGTCCCAGGCAAAATCCGCGCCCCGCTTTTGTGCTCGGATGGATGGGGTTATAATAGGTCTAGATTTTTGGGGAGACCGCTTGGAAAAGGGCTGAAAGTGTGCCCATTTTTGTTTATTATTGAGGAATATCATGAACGAGATAGCGATTCGGACTGAGAGCCTGACCCGCGATTTCAGCGCAGTGAGGGCTGTTGATGGTCTCTCCATGGAAGTGCCCAGCGGAATCATTTTCGGTTTCCTGGGACCTAACGGCTCCGGGAAAACTACGACTATCAACCTGCTGCTGGGATTGTTAGAGCCGACCGCGGGTAAGGCCGAGGTTCTGGGCTTCGATACCCGTACGCAGCCTGATGTAGTCCGCACTCGCACAGGGGCGCTGCTGGAATACCCCGGCCTCTACGAGCAGATGAGCGCCGAGGACAACCTGGAATTCTACGGTCGTGTGTGGAAGATGGGTATTTCAGAAAGGCAGTCAAGGAGCAAGGAGCTGCTTGTCCACTTCGGGCTGTGGGAGCGGAGAAGGGAATCTGTGGAGAAGTGGAGCCGGGGCATGAAACAGAAGCTGGCTATGGCCCGGGCATTGCTGCATCGGCCATCCCTGGTTTTTCTGGATGAGCCAACAGCAGGGCTCGATGTGGTGGCTGCGGCTTCGCTGCGCGACGACCTGGCTGGCCTGGCCGCACGCGAGGGCGTGACGGTATTTCTGACCACGCATAACATGGCGGAAGCCGAGAAGCTGTGCCGCCTGGTGGCGGTGATCCGCAAGGGCAAGCTGCTGGCAGTAGGGCATCCCGATGAGTTGAGGGCGCATACAGGGACTCCTCATTTCGAGGTCGCGGGCAGAGGATTCAATGAAGATGTGCTCGGCCTGCTGCGAGCGCGACCAGAAGTTTCGGCTGTAGAAGTGCAGGACAATCGGCTATCAATCCAACTGCGCAAGGAGATGGATGTTGCGCCGCTGGTCAGCCTGATGGTAGGCGCTGGCGTTCAGGTGGAGGAGGTGCGCAAGGGCAAGGCAAGTCTGGAAGAGGTGTTCCTGACCTTGATGGAGGAAGAGCGATGATGTCCGATGTCTGGACTGTGATGTGGAAAGAACGGAAGGGATTGTTTGTGAGCAGGGGCAGCAGGGCAAGAGCTTTGTGGAATTTGCTGGTTCCTCTGGGACTGGTGGGTATCTGGTTCCCGGTGGTCGAAGGACCTAACTGGGTGAGCAGCCCTCTAGCGCTGACTGCTCTACTAGTACCGATGCTGCTGGTGGCTACGACAGTCCCCGACTCCTTTGCCGGGGAGCGGGAGCGGCACACGCTGAGCACGCTGCTGGCAAGCCGCCTGCCGGACCGGGCCATGCTGTTCGGCAAGCTTGCTGTGGCTGTAGGCTATGGGTGGCTGGTGACAATCATAGCTATATTGCTGGCTCTGTTGACAGTTAACGCGGCTCATTGGCAGGGCCACGTGCTTCTGTATTCGCCAGCCCTAGTTGTAGCTGACGTGGTGTTGAGCTTGCTGTTAGCCGTGTTTGTAGGGGGTGTGGGCATCCTGATATCGTTGCGGGCTGGCTCGGTGCAGGCGGCCCAGCAGCTTCTGGTGACTATTATGTTGATTCCCCCCATAGTTCTGGCAGTGATATTGACAGCCCTTCATAAGCAGGTAGCAAGTGCCCTGGGCGGACTCGACTTCATGCAGATTGTTCTCATAGTAATAGGTGTTCTCATTGTGGCGGATGCACTTTTGCTTAGGGTAACTATAGCGCGTTTTCAGAGGGCGCGGCTGATTTTGGGTTAATGGAGGATACAATCGGGCTTATTTTCATGAGGGTGCATAATGCAGGCATTGACTAATGGAGGTCGGTAATGCTGAGCTGGGAGAAGAAGCTGGCTGGTATCGATGTCAATCAAAGCGAGTTCCCCATGTGCTTCGCCTGTGGCAAGGATAACCCTGTTGGGCTCAAGCTCAGGATTGTGAAGAACGGCGACGAGTCCAGAGGCGAATTCACAATCAGTGAGCTCTATCAGGGATGGCGCGGGTATGTACACGGCGGCATTATCTTCACGATCCTCGACGAAGCCATGGCTTATGCATTCTTCCCCGAGGTAAGGGGAGTTACAGCCAAAACCGAGGTCAGGATCAGGCAGCCTGTGCCCATCGGAGTGCCGCTTGTGGTTACTGGACGGGTGGTCAAGAAGACGAGGAAGCTTTTCACTACAGCCGCTGAGATAACACTTCCGGATGGCACTGTCCTGGCTGAGAGCACGGCGCAGGTGTACGTTGTGAACTGAAAATGGTTTGTGCTTGCAAGTTAAACTATGTAGGGGCGGGTTTCAAATCTGTCCGTAGTTGTCCCAAAGCGTGTCGCCAGATACAAACTAGTGCTTTTGTTTCAAGTGAGAAAAGTCTCTTTTGAAGCTAAGATATCTTTTGGTGCCGTCCCGTAACATCGCGTTCATTAGCTATCCGTTAGCTATTTTGCCTTCTAGTATTTAAGCCAAGGTGATGTGGATCAGCAGCTTCCCTAGCTTAGACTGTGCTTTTTCGTCTATACGGCGGTGAGACCATAATAGCACTCCAGCAACAGGGCAAGCAAGAGTTGAGTGTTATTCAAAGAAGAACAACTTTTCCTCACTCTATGGCACAGCGCATAATCTACTAGGGCTTCCCCAAATGCCCAGCACAAAGGTCATTAATATGCTTCATCCGAACACTTCGGAACATTTGTTCCCGGACAACCGAACAAAGTGTTCGCACGCTGTTCTTTTTGTTCTAATATTGTTATGACGCGAAGTGGAGAGCAGCTCTCTTCCACCTCCTTTTTTGAAGCTAAATTAGCTTGAGCGGAAAGCTATTCAACAAAGAAGCAAACAACCGAAGAACACCGAACAAACTGTTACTTCAGAATCAGAACAAATAGCTTCGAAGAACAAAACGAACGGATGAACAAGAACAAGAAAAAGGAGATGTAGAACGAGTGTTTTGGAATAGCAAAAACAAATTTTGTCCTTGGCAATCACCATGCCCGGGCCGTTTAAGGCCGAAGAGGTTTCAGGCAAATGCAGTTGCCTCGGGACACTGTTGCTCAAAAGCTCGGAAGGCTCGCTGAGAAAAAGATTGTCGTTAGAAAATGACAACGTCAAGGACAGTCAAGACAAGTGTCTATAACATAGCTTCGAAATACAAGACAGACATGTCTATGACAGCACATAACATTTAGCTTCGAAAAGGCAGACAGACAAACAGACAGACAGACAAAAAATGAACTGAAAAAAGAGGGTAACGACCTGTTTGTCTTGGTCAGCAGAACATTATTCTACAAGCTGCCACGACGGCGCCGGCCCTTTAAGGCCTAAGTTATAGAGGATAGCTGCCATATCATAATATCGGCAAACAGCCCGATGGCTGCCTCAAAAATATGCATGTCAAAGACAAGTACACTAGGACGCTTGCGGTTACTGAAGAAGCGGACAGGAAGAGGGCCAAGCCTCCAAAGCTTCTGAAAACTGGAAATTCCAAAGCTGGTCGTCCAACGCCACCCTAAGAAACATGCTTGTGTTACCTTTCTTTCGTGTGCTGCCGTTAAATGCCATGACTCTCATAATTTCTTCCTCCTATGAAGCCACGAGGCAGGCCATACACGATTATAGACATGCCAATTCGCGACACAAGCGTGGTCTGGGCATGTGACAATAGCGGTATCTGCCTCCGTACTTTAGTGTCAGAGCAGTGAGAGCGATGGCCTAGAAGTGGGGCTTATTGTAAAAATCACAAAGTGCTCTAAAAAAGGGACAGGCTTCTGGCTTCGATTATGATCGAAAATCAGGGCGCTCCAGAAGGACGACTTTTTAACTCGATACGCCACTCAGCCTCATGGCCTTGCTCTGGTTGAACGAAACAAGCTATTGTATGATCGTGTCCTCTGATGCGAGAAATCCCGACCGGCAGCTTACCAAGGAGAAATTCAATCGCTATTACCACAGCTGGTCTAAGGCACAATATATGATGAAATTGGGGAGAATCAATGGGTATATGGAACAAGAAGCGAAACTCCACGAACCTGAGTCGCCAGTTATTTCGCGTTTCGACGCTTTCTATATTCCTTTATATACCGTCCTGCGTATGGGTCACGGCCTAGAATGAGGTCCACAGCTAGAACAATCGAACGCACTTTTGCAACATCGACTACCAAACATGTTGCGCCTGCCGCGATAGCCGTTGCTATAAAAGCGCTATTGAGCAACTCGCGATCAGGCATGCCGAAGGATACATTACTCGCCCCCATTGTGGTGTTCACACCTAATTCATCCCTTATTCTATGAACCGTGTCCAATACGGTGAGCCCCGCCTTATTATCCGCCCCTATCGCTAAAGCGAGGCAGTCTATTATGATGTCTTCCCGATGAATGCCCAATACCTCCGCACGCTCAACTATCTTGTGGGCTATTGCAACACGCCCTCCTGAATCAGCAGCTATGCCTTTTCCGTCCTGGACAAGACCAATGACCACTGCTCCATACTGCTTCACTAGGGGGAGCACATTTGCCAGAGATTTCTCTTCACCAGTAACCGAGTTTACCAGCGCTTTGCCCTTGTATACCTTCAGCGCAGCCTCTAGCGCCTTTATGTTGTCAGTATCGATACACAAAGGGACATCCACGGTCTTCATAACCTGTTGAAGGACCTGAGGGAGTATTGATATCTGGTCAATGCCCATAGCGCCGACATTAACGTCGAGCATATCTGCATCTGCTGCTACCTGCCCCATAGCTTCACTCTTTATAGCTTCCATATCGCCAGTCTGAAGCGCTGCGGTTAACTTCTTTTTGCCCGTAGGATTGATTCGCTCACCAATCAGTACAGTAGGACGCCCTACGCCAATTATTACCTCTTTTGTGCTACTCGATAGCCTGGTTTCCATTACTAGATATTACCTCCCGTTCGCCATGAACAATTCTATATTTACCCAGATAATTAGCTTGAGCGAAGGTTCGAGTAAATTGTGGGGTCGCAGCTAACTCTATGTATTTAACACAGTCAGCTATTTCTTGTGCCTCTTTTCTTGCCGCCCTTGACGAAAGTGCCATCCTGGCACCGGTCCCGGCTGCATTCCCGATCTGTCTAAAACGATTTAATGGAATCGCCGGGAGCATGCCTAGAGTAACCGCACTTGCTACATCAATGTAAGTGCCAAAAGCTCCGGCTATCATCACCTCTTGTATTTCTTCCTCAGAACGACCGTTTGCCTCCAATAAGATTTGAATACCCGTCCGTATTGCTCCTTTAGCAAGTTGAATCTGGCGAATATCAATCTGGGTGATTGTGATAGTCGCTCCGCCACTGCCTTCCTCGTCTACCAGAACAAACTCACTTGTTCCATCAGTGGAACGCACTCGGCGATGATTGAGATCCATCCTGCCTCTTTCATCCAACACACCGGCGAGGTATAACTGGGCAATAGCATCGATTATGGCGGACCCGCACAGACCCATTGGCCGCGCACCCCCTATGGTCTGATATTCAATCCTGTCGTCAACAATTCGCAAATGTTCAATAGCGCCCTCGGAGGCTCTCATGCCATGTTTGATATGGGCTCCCTCGAAGGCCGGGCCTGAGGCACATGAGACACTGCTCATTACACCATCGCAGGAAAGGCAAACCTCCGTATTGGTGCCGATATCCAGGGCTAGTACTACACCTTTTTTCTGCCGCATATTGGTTGCGAGTAACACTGCAACGTGGTCTGCTCCCACAAAGCCTGCTATATTAGGGAGCACATGAACATATGCGCCTTGGGCAATATTAATCCCTATGCCTCGAGCCTTAATATCTTGCGCCCCTCTCACGGCCGGGACATAGGGGGAAAGGGCTAGCTGTTTTACGGGCAGGCCCAGAAAAAGGTGGTGCATAGCCGTATTGCCTACAATTACGACCTCAACTATTTCTTCAGGCTTTGCGCCAATGGTGGTGCAAAGCTCAATTGCCAGTTGATTTAGTGCAGTCGAGGCCGACTTGTGCAATTGCTCTGTTCCTTGCTGTGATTCCATTGCATGAGCCACACGGGTAATCACATCCTCACCATAGGCTATCTGAGGATTCATGATACCTTTACTGGCCATAACCTGACCAGTGCTCAGGTTTAGCAGGTAACCTGCTATCTTCGTAGTACCAAGGTCGACTGCCAGGCCGATTTGTCGGCTCGGCCAACTGCGGAGAGCAACGATCTCGCCATCTCTCACTGAGGCTTGCAATTGCCATTTAAAGGAACGTAGCGTTTCAGGCAGTTCTTGCAAAACTCTGAAATCGATACTAGGGTGCTCGATTCCGTGTTGCTCTCGAAGAACTCTTAGAAGGCGTTCAGTATCTGCTTCGTTATCCTGCAGGGATGGCGGGGTCATCTCAACACGATAAGGTATAACTACCGGGTCGGGGCGGATGTCTACCTGAAGCCCTTCCACCTGAGTTCTCTGAGGCGCGGTAAGGGATTCTGGCGGTACATATACCTTGCAATCTCCTGGTGGATAGGTCTGACACGCCAAACGGTACCCTGATTCTATCTGCGATGTCGAGAGAGCTTCGATTTCCGCCAGCGTCCGTTGTGACATTTCACCTTCCAGTACTCGCACCTTACAGCGGCCGCATGTGCCTTTCCCGCCACACAAACTGACCAGCTCTATACCCATTTGTTGGGCGCAGTCGCGAAGCGATTGGTCGGCCCGGCATTGCCCGCGCCGGCCTATCGGCTCAAAGTCGACTCGATGCTCTGTCATAATTGCTCCGCTCTTAAACGGCTAATGGCATGCGTCCGAATGCCGTGGCGACCACTTCTGTCTCCAGATAGATCTCCTCCAGCCATCCGCCGCCACCCTTAATAGTGCGATCATATCTCTCCATGTGCACATCTACCAAGCTGGCGCCTGCGCGACTCGCACGATCCAGGGCCAACTGACGAGATGCATCCTGTGCGCACTCCACGGCGTCTTCCAGGCGGGGGAAGTCGCGCGGTTCGGATGGCAAATGCACTCGATAGAATTTTGCCCCATTGAGTGGGCGTATTAGTATGCGCACGATTTGTACTATTTCGCCGGCCACTGCGCCAATCGCGCTGGCAACCTCTGCGTGCTCAGGGATACAGAGATTCATGCCCAGTTTCGATGCCACTGCAGGAAGGTAGGTTGCTACCGGTGCGCCGATAGCGACCAGTGGACGCTTTATGGTGATTGCCGTGGCGAGAGTCCCTTTGTCATCAGCAGCTAACGCGCGGTCGATCAACAGTCGACCTACGTCATCCTGGCTGCTCAGGGTCAGCCCTCCTTCTTCAGCTAACGCACTGGCGATTACCGCGCGCCCAAGCTCCTCAACAACCTGTCTGACCACGGACTCGCAAAACTGTTTTACATCAGTGTTCAATTGTGCTGCCCAGAGCGCTGCACCCAGCTCGGCAGCTTCAAGAGAGCCACATTTATATTGACCCAGGACCAAGACAGCATCTGTAGGCGTGAAAGCACTGGCTACGATTAGGCCATGCCCTATCATCTCATCTAGGAGGCGATGGTACAGGGGTGCGTACTTCACGCTGCCCAATATCTGAGCTAAAGGGACTGGTCCGTCACCGAGAGTCTCCCAAATCTCCCGCTGGATGGACGTAAGATTAGCCTGCTCAATCCCAAGAGGCCGCTGGCGCATGATGAAACGTGCTGAGTATTGGTCTACTGCACCACCGTCTGTACTAACTTTGACCTGACGCTGTAGCACATCCATCACCGTGGGGTAATGCTGAGCCAGGCGGCTGAGAGGTATCACCTGTCTTGGGCCAACACACAATTCACCAGCTTCATCTATTCTCACCTCGCTATCCCCACCAAGACCTGTTGTGCGGTCATCGATGGCCTCAACCATGGTCTGCCAGCCACCAACCCAGGCTCCGTTAAGGTTCAGTGCTGGTCGACCATCGCGCAAAGCTGCGATGTCTGTAGTGGTGCCTCCCATGTCAATAACGAAGGCGCTGTCCACATTGGCGAGATAGCGTGCGCCTATAACGCTGGCAGCAGGGCCTGATAAGATAGTCTCCACCGGTCGCTCTAGTGCCATCTTAGCACTGATGAGGGAGCCATCCCCCTTGACTACCATAAGTGGCGCATGGATGCCTATGTCGGTGAGCGTGTTCTGAACTGCAACAATCAATTGCTGCAGTAGGGGGATGAGCCGGGCATTGAGGGCAGCAGTTAGAGCACGGCGTGGCGCATGAAGTTGGGTACTCAGTTCATGTCCACATGTTACTGGCAGCCCAGTGATTTCGCGGATCATTCGCTGTACCTGCAGTTCGTGTCTTGGGTTACGCACTCCGAAATACCCTGAGATGGCGAATGCAGCTACGCGAGATTTATGAGCTAGGATGGCTTGCCTGGCCCGATCTATATCGAGAGGCGCCTCCTCCTCACCATTTGGTTTGTGTCCGCCCTGGATGAACACGATGTCTTCGTGGTTCAGTATCCTCTCTAAACCAGCATCGTTCAGCATGTACGGATCGTAGCCGATGAGGATTAAGCAGATTGAACTGCCTTGTCCCTCAACAACAGCGTTGGTGGCTAACGTAGTGGATAGGGATACTGCACTGATTTCCAGAGGCGGGTCTGGCAGGAGAGCTTCTAGTGCTCCTCGGATTCCTAGAGATAGGTCAAATTTCGTGGTCAGAGCCTTGGCCTTGCCTAGAACGCGGTGTTTGTCATCCAACAAAACAGCATCCGTGTAGGTGCCTCCAGTATCGATGCCTAAGAGGATAGAAATAGTGCTTTCTCCTTTTTCCCCTATATTAATCTTGCCTAATGTCTAAACTGGCAGGTGTTTCGAAGTCTGCATAAATGGCAGGTCGAGCCTATGTGTTTAGCCGCATAGTCTGGTCCAATGCCGACAAGTCCGGCTCCGGATTTCTGGGGTGATAGGATTCCGGCGTCGGTTATGGCCACACCTATCGCACTCAGGTCCAAGAGCGCACACAACGTTCTTTGTTCGTTTATTGTCCATCCGGGTAGTGACCCCGGTGATAGGGCCGGGCTAATGCCCCAGCCCCGGCGGACTGCCTCTTCTTCGACTACGCAACGTAATGGCTCACCTGAGACACCTAAAGCGATGACTCCTGCCGTGTCGAGAAGGTAGCCCTCGAACAGCCTCCCTTCAGCCAGCAGTGTCTGTACTCGTTCTTCCAACGCCGAGCCAATGGTGCAGACGCTTACTAATGCCTCACGAGCGGGGGCGAGCAGATCAGCATGTGGCCCCAGATGGAGGAGCGCATCCCCAACTTTAAACCTCTCGCTATCTAGCGCCTGGACGGTGAACCATTCGTAGACTATGGCCGAGAAAACCAGACGTTGGGCTTCATCTATGGCCCAACGAGCGAGTTCATTGACTTTAGGCCGTTCAGCCGCCTGTCCCAGGAAGTGCAATAAATCGTCTAAAGACAGGGCGGGATGAAGATTAGCGATCACTGGCATTCACATTTCTCTCTTGGCGCCTTGCATTATAACTGGAGCCGTACTTTGGGTTTAGGCCTGATAGCAAACTATCCCGGCCCCTCCCTCATGACATGTCTTTCGAGCTCTTCACGGATTGCTCTCTCTACACTTGCTTGCTGAACCCCATAGACGATGACATTAATCGTCAACTTCGCCTTTGAAATCTCTTGAGACAGCTCCCCTTTATATGAAGCCTTCTCTTCGAAAGCGGTAACGCTGAAAAAGAGGTGCTTGTTTCCTTCAACTTCCAAAAGCCCCTTGATGTGGCCAATCAGTTTGCAGCCATCACCTTGAAGGGAGGAGGTTAGCGCTGACATAAAAGCATCTATCCTGCCATGTAGTTCATCGGCCGACAGGGGAACTTTAAACGCCAGACCCACTTCCTGGGCACAGACCGTTGGATGCAACTCATGCCCTGCATGGCTCATTGTAGCTCCCCTACCAGGTTCTTCACAAGAGGTTCCAGATTAATCTTCTTCTCCACCGAAATGGCCGCTACTTTGGCCCGGGGATTCAACTGATTAACATCTTTGCGAATGAGGTCGATATCTGTTACATCTACCTTATCGATCTTATTGATGACCACTATATCCGCTAACTGGATCTGGGTTGTAATCAACGGTGTTAACATCTCATACAACATTTTATAGCGGGTGGCATCGACAAGTACCACCAACTTAATGTCTGTGACTATAGGCTGACAACTCCGCACAGTAGTTAACACATCGCCCGGCGAAGCCAAACCCGTGGGCTCGATAATGGTCACGGCTGGCTTAAAGAGATCTTCAACCTTTTGCAACATAGAAACGAGGTCGGCAGACAGTGTACAGCAAATACAACCGCCGAAGAGCTCCTGGACTTGTAGTCCTTGCTCGCGGAGATACTTGCCGTCGATCCCTATCTCCCCAACCTCGTTTTCAATTATTGCTATCTTCTGCGGAACAGCTACCAGCCTCCGGGCAACTTCCAACAGAAGCGTTGTCTTGCCTGAACCCAGAAAGCCGGCGATGATTAGCAACTTCATCGTTTCTTAGATGGTGTGTAATTCTTAGCGGTTTGGCACAATGCTCTCCAGTTATCTAGTTTGACAGCAGTGGGCATCTCACAGCCGGTGCTAAGTATGAAACCACCATCACCGCCGATTTCATCGATCAGCTTTTTGCAGTAGGCTTCCACATCCTTTGGTTTGCCCAGGCACGTCAAAGAGGAAGGTACGTCGCCGGCAAGGCACAAGTGATTTCGCAACACCTCTTTTGCGGCAAAGATATTGGTGGTGCCATCCAGAGCAAGTATCGCTGACCCGCGAGGCAGTTTCTTAAAGTAGGAAATATTCTTGTCCCAGCACTGGTCCAGGTGGAACCAGGTGACGATACCCTCGGACCACGCGGCGTCCACTATTTCCTGTGTGTAAGGCCACCAGAAGCGCTCGAAGATATGCAGAGGGAACATTGCTCCCTCGGCTCGCTCCTCGGAGGTGAAATACATCTTCGCGCCCCAGGCCTTGCAATTTGTAATTATTTGCTCGATGTACTCACGGGTCGCTGTCTTCAGGGCCCTCTCCACCGGCGCTGGGTGGTAGTACAGGTCTTCTATGAATTTCAACATGGAGCGGGCCATGGCGAACCTGAAGAATGGATGCATGGAGTGTGCCAAGGCAGGACTCAAGAAATAAACTCCTCGTTCCTTCCATCTGTCAATTGTACTGATGAAGCCCGCTGCCGCCTTCATCTTGGCTTCGTTTAGTTGTTCTAGTGTTGCGTCTACGAGGCGGAATTGGTAATCCTCATCAACAAACCGTTGCCAACCTATCTCGGCAACGGTATCGTAGTCTTCCCGTTTCATAACCTCTTGCTCAAGCACCTGGGCTGTATAGTTTTCCGGCAAGTCCATACCTGGGAATTTCATCTTTACGCCCATGGTAATAGATGAGATCTGCGCTAGAGAACGATCTCCCCCTGTGGCGATAGACGCCAAATCCATGTCCCAGCCCCCGGTATAATCCCACACCTTATCGATGGAGGCCTGTTGTTGTTCTGAAGTCATATTGAAGTACCAGTCCGCCACCGTCCAACCGGTGGCCTGCGCATAAGCTGTTGTGGCCAGGATATCGACAGGAACATGGTCCGGCTTCTCCAGGGAGGCTGCGGCCCATACCCTTTCTTCGTGGGTCATGATTTCTTTAGACATTATCGCTTCCCTCCTATCGATTTCATGCAATATGTGACACCTTCCATTGCGTCAGTGGTAAAGAAATCGGCGCCAATGTATTTCTTGACCATCTCACTCGCTATGCCACCTCCAACCATAAGCTTGAATTGTTTCCTCAGTCCAGCCTCCTCAAGCATCTCTGAGGCTTCCTTCATGGCATCAAAGCCGCTACTGATCAGCACTGAGAAGCCAACAAAATCAGGCTTTACCTCCTTGACCTTCTGTACTACAACGGCTGGGTCCACATCTACGCCCAGGTCGTGTACCTCGAAGCCCTGGGCCTTGACCAGGGCGGCAAACAGGTTCTTCCCCAGATCATGGATATCGCCCCGTAAAGTACCGATTACCATCTTGCCCAACGGTTTAGGCGGGCGTACCTTAGCCAACTGAGGTTCGAGAATGGCGGTCACCTCCTTGAGAATCTCGGCGGACAGCATTAGTTCAGCCAGAAAGTATTCGCCTTTTTGAAACCGTTCGCCTACGATGACCATGCCCTGGCGGCACTCTTCCAGGATTTGAAGTGGGCTTTCGCCTTTCTTAGACCGGCTTTTGACCAGGTTCAGTGCCTTATCCCTGTCGAGCTCTACGATGGCGAGCGCCAGTTCTCCGGACATCTTTGCCTCCTTAGTTAATCTTTTTGTAAAAGGGTTGTACGATAATGACTAGATTGAAAAAATACAGTCTCCTCCACCTAATTGAAGTATATAATAAGAATCATACTTTTGCTGTAGTTACAATACTATAATATTATGTACTTTATATGACTGAAAAGAGGGCGTTACTTGGTGGATAAGAGGTAGGTCCTGAGATTGGCTTTTTTATTCTTTATTCTGAACTTGTCTCTAACATTGCTGCGGTGACGATCGATTGTTTTTGTCGATAAATTCAACACTTCCGCTATTTCTTTAGTAGTTTTGCCCTGCTTAACAAGATTAGCCACCTGAAGCTCCGCAGGCGTAAGGTTTGAAAGTCTGGAGTATGATCTTTCTGCGAACGGGGAGATAATATCATCCAGGTTTGACTCCATGATACTTAAAAAGGTCTGAACTTTTTGATCGCTCGCAATCTTCTTCGCTTGTTCCAGGTAAGGCCTGACCAACTGTTTTATACTAAAGAGTACCCCTTCCTCAAATTTTGCTTGGTCTTCCTCTCTCATTTTCAACAAGGTTCTTAGCGCGGTATTTACCTCTTCAAGCTTGATCTTGCTGGCCTCTAATTCCGCCTTCTGTTTTGCTAGCATTTCCTCTTTTTTCTTTTGGTCAGTTACGTCTATAGTAATAATGCCAAGTTCATCGCCTATTTTGAAAACCTTAGCCTTCCAGCGCTGTTCTCCGAACATAGAAGGAGCACTTTGGTCATCGGTACTAACAGAGACGCCAGTCTTTAACACATCTAAAAGATTTTTTATTTCTCTCCGCTTTAGTTCGGGTACTATTTCAACGATGTTCTTCCCTAGCATGTCCTCTTTTCGGGTCCCGGGCGGATAAAGCTTAATCGTTGCGTCATTAACGGCAATCAAATTGAGTTTTGCATCAAAAATGGAAAACGATTCAGTCGCCGACTTTGTGAAAGCAACCCACCTTCTTTCAAATAGTCTCTCGTCAATTATCTCTTGACCAATTCCCATATTAATGAGTTTCCCTGCTCCCTCATTTGTCGGTTCCTTTTTATTCGATTTCAGGTTACGAGGCATTATTATCCCTGCTATGCATTCGGCGCGAATCCTGGCAGCCTTCGCAGCGGTCATGCTATCCTGAAACTGGCGACCGGCCTTTTCCTCGATTTGCTTTCCATCTTTACGATAGACGATATAATATATTTTCTCTCTTTTTAGGGATCCAGCCGTCTTTCTCTGAATATAGTAAACACCGGGATATTTCGTTCTATTTCGCGTCAAAGCAGGCATCGTCATTTTCCTCCGATTAATATTGCTGGGTAATTTGCTGGGTTTTGCAGTAAACTAAACACCAGAGGCTTAGAACCGTATTGATACTCCCAGTATTTTACCCAGTCTCTTCTAAAAATACAAGACACCCGGTGGAAGCTAACTGAAGAAGGACATCGCGTAGGCTAATGGGAATGATAGAAGTCCCTGTTTGGAAAACCGTGGGTCTCCAGTGTGCCCCGTTTTGAAGCTGTAACTACCAATAGGCTTCTTTGACACCCTGTTCATACCCAAGCATATCCGGTCAGGTAAAGCTTGGGTTATGATTGAACAATCCGCTATAAAGTGCAGTTAGAACCTATTATCCAATTGTCAAACATTTCTCTAGGGTGAAGCCTAATCAGGCCCGGTTCATGAGTAGTCCGGCCTTGGCTTCAGGAGTCGCCGGTTAGATCGCAGCGTCATCGGTCCTAACAGGTCCACTACATCAAGATGGAGTGAACGCAAAATCATCGCTATATGCGGTTCCATTGCCAACTGCGACAGCACGGAAATGATAGGTCACGCCGCTTGTGAGTCCGGTCACCATACTGGAGAACTCGCCAAGATCGGTCAGAGTTTTGGTCTCTGTTGTTTGACCATAAGCAATAGTTGTACCCCATTGAAATGAAACCGTAACACTACTCGCAGTGCCCAAGCTTTCGAGTGCACCGTGCAACTCAACCTGCCCGCCGCCATGATCAGTGACCCCATAATAATTTGATACTATAGGAGTGCTGGGCAAAGTGGTAAAGGTGAGGTCGGAACCGTACATAGTGCCATAGTTTGTGTCCACGTCTTGAATAGTGCCTACGGCTCTAAAGTGATAAACCGTACCTGGCAGTAAGTTGGTCACGGTCGCGGCGAAAGCGTACGGGCCGTTTTGGCTATTAACTGGTGTTTCATTGCCGTAGTCGGTGGTAAGGCCGTATTCAAAGTAGTCTGTTGCTGATACAAATGCTCTGCCCTCGCCAGATAAGTAACCGTTCAGCGTCACTGATGTGACCCCGATGTTAGTGGCGGGTTCCGTGGTCACCAGCGATGCCATGAATCCTAATTCTTGGCCAAAAGTCACTACATTATTCCAGGTTGATTTAGCCGCAAAATTGTAGTATTGACCAGCGCTCAAGCCAGTCAACTGGATGCTGAACGAACCCGGAGTGGTCAAGGTCACTGCGTTGGTCTCGTTTGTGATACGCGTGATTACTCCCGGAGCAGTATCCCATTTGAACGAGACTTGAACCGAAGACGCTTGACCCATGCTGACCACCGTGCCATTTAGCATGGCTGAACTATCTGTGATGGCAGAAGCTGAATCAGTCCTTACCACTGGGGTTGACCAAGTGCCGGGGGCCCAGGAAGTATGAGACTCCACCAGGTCATTGTTAGTCAATCGGGTTATGCCTGTGCCATCTGCGTTAATGACAAAGATGTCTATAGGGAGCTCATGGATTGTGCAGTAAACGATTCGTCTGCCATCCGGAGACCATGATGGGTATCCCCCGTGCACGGGTAGTAGCTGTGCGCCGCTGCCATCGGTATTAATAATGGTAATGCCACGGGAGTCATAACTATTCGGGTCACCAGGCGGATATATCCAGTCATAGGCAATTTTGGTACCGTCTGGTGACCAAGAAAGTCCATAAATGAAACCGGCATTTTCGTTGGTGATAACAGTAGGATTAGTGCCATCACGATTCATTATGAAGATATTCGGTATCTGGACGACAGGATATACTTGGCCTGGCGGCGGAGTGGGTTGCGTGGGAGCATCATGGCGAGAAACCCCAGCGATGCGCGAGCCGTCGGGTGACCAAGTGAGAGGCCCACCCAAGGCCGGGTCACTCGTTATGCGGGTCACATTACTTCCATCAGCATTCATGATGCAAATACCGCCAGACACAAAAGCAATTTGGGAGCCATCGGGAGACCATGCGGGGCTCCCCCCATTGGTGAGCTTGGTGACGCCACTGCCGTCGGCATCCATCACATATATCCCATTGTCGGCCCCGGTGAATGCAATTTTCGTTCCGTCATGAGAAAAGGCTGGTTCAGTACCGCTCGTAACAAGAAGGGCTGGATCGGCTCCGTCCCCATTCATTTCGAAAACCCCACCTTGAGGGCCATCCACAACAAACGCGATTTTGCCAGGGTTTGGCATGGGAGTTAGCGTGGGCACAGGAGTTGGCGTAGGTGTCGGCGACGGCGTTAGAGTCGGCGTGGGTGTTGGAGTTGGCGTAGGTGTCGGCGACGGCGTTAAAGTTGGCGTAGGTGCAGAATTGCCCGCGAGTGGGGGTGCACTGCCGCCCCCACCGCCCCCACCAATGAACGACATCGGTGTAGGTGTTGGTGTAGGTGTTGGCGTATGACTTGGCGTGGGCGTAGTTGTTGGCGTCGGCGTCGAACTAGGCGTAGGCGTGGGCGTTGGAGTAGGTGTAGGTGTTGGAGTAGGTGCAGGTGTCGGAGCAGGCGTTGGCGTAGGTGTTGAAATGACCTTCGTGGCAGTTGTTATGGCGGGTGGTGTAGTCCCTTTCACTTCACTACAAGCTGCTAGAAGAACGCTCGCCGTCAGAACTAAGATCAAGACTGCTGGAACTAGTTTCCGCCATGGGCTTCGGTTAATTCCCATTATCCGCCCCCTTGCCGACACTTCCTCTATCCCGAACACTGTCAGAAAACAACAAATGGATAACCTAGCTTACACCAGGCCCTTCAAGTGCCCTGTGATATTCGCTTCACCAACACCACGGCACATTCAAACACCCATACTCAAAATGCGTACAAGCTCACGAATATCATATTAGATTCTACTACATGTGTCAACTTATCGATACTTAACTTTTCCTAACTATATTCAACCTGACATATCGGTCAGCAAGGGCAGTTTCAGGTTCATATTTTCTCTGGCGAGGAGCCTCGCCATAGGCGTCCTCTTAAGATAGTGGCCAATATCGTCATACGCTTATTCAGGTGAGCGCTGGACGTCTTCCCAGGCACCTCATTGACCACATGGCACTATATGGCATGGGCCCCGCCCCTGAAAAAGAGCCAGTCATTAGCCAGGATGTCGAACGATGGGGAAATCAGGCGGCGGTTCAGTTTCAAATCAAGGAAAATGAGGATGATAGATAGACGAGACCTGACAAATGTGAAGTATGTTGGGTCGTTCTCCAAAAGCGGTTGACACAAGGGCGTTCAGACACTAGTGTTATATGCGCTGGATGTCGAAGGACTCATGAAGACGGGGAAACGAACCGCCGCTGGGATACTGAGCATAATCGGTGCGATACTTATTCTTATTCATGGCTCGGGGGCGTAGATTGGGAATTAGTGAAAATTTAGGTGAATACGATGAGGTTCTACCGGGGCTGTCATGATCCAACATTCCGAGTTTTTGTTCGTAAAACCGAAGCTATAGTAGAACTTTCAGACATTTCCGCGAATTACAGCCGCCGACACACGCTCTGCGTTCCTAGCCTTCGTCAGCGGGAAGAAACCGACAACTTAAACTTGTAAATACGCTTTGCGCAAAATTGGCCATTGAATTGACGCGGATAATGCCGAATGCTAGCATATTGAGCAGAGGTGTTTACTTATGGAAGCGATGAAGCGACTTACTGACCATTTAGCCACCAGACTGACCGAGTTGACCCGTTTGCGCAAGAATGGGGCTAAACTCATCGGATATGCCCCTGGCGGCTATATGCCGGAGGAGCTGGTTTATGCTTCCGGCGCTGTGCCTGTCGGGCTTATCCGAGGGGGAGATCCGGAGCCGGTGGCTGAAAGCGCCGCATATGTCCCTCGATTCATAGACACATTCTGCAGGTCTCAGATTGGGTATAGAATGATGGGTGGCGACCCTCTCTATGAAATAATCGACCTTCTCGTCGTCCCTGTTACCGACCATAACATCAAGACTATTGCTGACTGCTTTAACTTTTTCACTAATACCAACGTTTTCAGGTTTGGAGTACCTCACCAGAAGGATGAACACGCTTTCGGGTATTATCTTGCAGGGCTGCATGCGTTTAAGGATAAGCTGGAGGAGTTTACCGGCAATAAGATTGATGATGGGAGACTGAAGGAAGCGATCGCTCTGTGCAATAAAATGAGGGAGCTGCTGAAGGAAATAAGCCTCCTGCGCAAGTCTGAGCCGCCACCAATAACAGGCTACGATTTCGTGAAATTGAATCATGCTTCGTTTATTGCCGATAAGCGAATCTTCATCGATATACTGGAGTCGATTCATAATGAGTTGAGAAGGAAACCTTCGCCAGGACAGAAAGGACCAAGGATACTTTTGACAGGCTCGACCCTGGCTATGGGCGATTACAAGGTCCTGGAAACAACAGAGAACGTCGGAGCAAGAATAGTTGTTGAAGAATTCGCAGAGGGGATGAGGCACTACTGGCAAAACGTTCATGTCAACGGAGACCTAATGCAGGCTTTAGCCGATAGATACTTCAGGCGAAGGGAGCCCCCAGCCTGGTTCAGACCATCTAGGGAAAGGCTGGATTATCTGATACAGCTGGCCAGGGATTTCAAAGTAGATGGCATTATCTGGTACCAACTCATGTACCGGAGTAGCTACGATATTCAGGCATTCTATTTCGAGAAGATGCTGAGAAAGGAACTCGATATACCGATGCTGAAGCTTGAATCAGACTACGATGTTTCTGAGAGGGGCCCTCTCAGGACAAGGATTGAGACCTTTGTCGAAATCATCAAGGCGAAGGGGGGCAGATAGTATGTACACTGAGCTTCTCAAACTGTGTAGCTTTGAAACAGATGAGATTAATAGGGAAAGGCCCAGAATTGACAAAGCGTTCAAAATCCTCGGGTTAGAAGAGGAGGACATTAAGCGGGGCGAGCAGAGGTTGAAGCGGTATCTGGACATTGAGTTGCTGGGAGTACGTAGATTCCTCGGGATATGGATGAGGGAGCTCGTCAATCTCGTGCTGGCAAGAGAAGAGCACGAAAAAATAATTTACAGCGATTTCCCCATGGAACTCCGTCCATTAATGTCCATGATGCTGTCAACCGACGCGAAGAAGGCGTATTTCGCTACTCCCGGGCAAATAATCAACATGACCATGGGTCAGATCTTCGACAAACTCACCCCCTTTCTCGTGGCAGGTGAGGAGAACGGAATGCCGCCCGGAGCCGCCCACTGCGCTCTATATCAGACCCGGCTGGGGGCGATGGTGAAGGGTGTAATCCCCTTTCCTGATTTGTCAGTGATAGCATCGTATCATTGCGACCAGCCAGCAGAGGCGGAGCAATTGCTGCATGAGGTCTATGGCGTCCCAGTAGCATATCTTGATAGCTGTCCTGACGCGAATTGGGGCGATTGGCCCAAATTCAACGACTACCGTGTTCGCTACTGCGGGTCACAGGCGCGCAAGCTCTTTCAGATGTTCGAGGATGTAGTCGGCTGTAAGATGACGGAAGAGGCCAAACGCACCGCCAATAAGGCTAATGCGATATTCCGTCTCAAGTTCCAGCAGTTGATCGAACTTATGGGACATGCGGACCCCCAGCCCATACATCAGACAAGCCTGGTGCACGCCTTTTTTCTGAATTCCATGCCGACAAGGGACATTGCAGGGAAGCAGGAGGCGCTGGAGATACTGTGTGGTGAGGTGGAGGAGAGAATTAACCAGGGCAAGGGGGTAGTGCCGAAGGGAGCCCCGGGCGTCTTCATTACCGCTACGATAAGTGTCGACCCCGGCATAACGCACATGATAGAGGAGACAGGCCTGGCCATCCGTATTCAAATACCGTTTTGGCTCAGCCCGTGGGTAATGGCCAGACATCCCTACAGGGATTGGGCGGACATGATAGGTGTAGGGCCGTGCCTGGACGTACCGCACTCCTGTCAAGCACATGTTGCTATCAACTTAGAGAACTGCAAGGCTTTCAACGTGGATGGGGCAATCGATTTCTACCCCTACTCTTGTCGTGAATGGGTTCCTACTGTCATGATAACCAAAAAGACGCTGGAGAGAGAGTTGGGTATACCCGTGCTGGTTCTGGAAGGTGACTGCTATGACACCCGGAACTACAGCGCCGGACAGCTAAGGACGCGGGTCGAAACATTTGCGGAACTGCTGAGGGCTGCCAAAGCCGCCAAAGCGGCATAAGGGAAATGACGAAGACCATTACTGCGGGAGTTGATATTGGAGCAGCCACTGCCAAGACAGTCATCATGGCAGATGGCAAGATTCTCTCCTATGCTGTGATACCAACAGGCGACAGTGTCGCTCGGGCAGCAGAAAAAGTAACAAGGTCGGCTTTGGAACAGGTTGCTCTCTCCATGTCTGACCTCGGCTTCGTCATCTCCACAGGTTATGGAAGGAATGGTGTCGCTTTTGCTAACAAAGCGGTAACTGAAATTATCTGCCATGCCAAAGGAGTGAACTTTTTAATTCCGGCAGCCAGAACTGTCATTGATATAGGTGGTCAGGATAGCAAAGTTATCGGAGTCCGCGAAGATGGCACAGTGCGCGATTTTGTCATGAATGATAAGTGCGCCGCTGGGACGGGTAGATTCCTGGAAGTCATGGCCGGAGTCCTGGGCCTCGCCATCGAGGAAATGGGACCAATATCCCTGACTAGCAAGGAGCCCTGTTCTGTAAGCAGCACCTGCACCATATTTGCTGAAACGGAGATGGTCTCACTGCGTGCCGATGGGAGAACTAGGGAGGATTTGGTCGCCGGGATTCATCGGGCTGTGGCTACAAGGGTGGCGGTTATGGGAAGAACTGTAGGCTACAGGGAACAGGTTGTATTTACCGGAGGCGTCGCCAAGAACGTAGGGGTCAAGAATGCTCTAGAAGCTGGAATCGGGCTTCCCATCATGATTCCAGAAGAGCCTCAGATCATCGGGGCACTCGGAGCAGCACTCATCGCCAATGGCGCATTACGTGTAACATGATTAAGTTAGCCGCTCTCACTATTGCGCAGGTATACCAGTGACAAAGAGTCCGTGAAGTTAGAAGAGAACAGTTGTTTTTTAGAAGCGTATACGCGACTGCTATATCGCCCCCCACACCGGTAAGGCTTACTCTCAAGGAGTCTTTCGCAGTCAAGCTCAAAGGCGGTGGATTGTTCCACTTCCCTCCCCACAACAGTTGTAAGAGAGGAAGATGCATCAACGTGGCGAGAGGACCAAAAATGAACTTGAATTGACATGGCGCAGGCAGAAGATTACCATTTGAATCAATCGTAAGAAAGAGGGCAAAGTTTTGTCTGACATATTGGATGATGAAAAACACCTCGCAGCGCTGGGCATTCATATAAGCCATGATATATTCAAGGTCATTAGGTCCAGGTTGATCTGGCCATATGCACTAAAAGAGGTTATAGACCATGCAGAGGCAACAGGCGATAAGCTGTACTTACCCGGACAGAATAGGTATCTCGCGCGAATGAGGCGCGACAGCGCTACTATTTATGTGGACTACTCAGTTGAGCCAGCAGGCGGTTGCACAATCCATACAGCTTACGGACACCAGGTGGAGATTAAAGAGGGCTAATGACAGAAGAATGGTACTGTTTTAAATGTAAAGAAAAGATGGTAAAAGCCGAGATACCATTCGTATATCTCGAGGTAGAGGACAAGGGCAAAGGAATAAAATGCCCCAAATGTGGCGTCGCATATTTTGATGAGCAGACCGTGCTTGATGTAATAATACCTACGCAAGAGTTTATAGACGCGAAGTAATCTACTAACCACATACAGTGGCTACAGGGAAGTAAATTGGCGAAGGACGTAATAGGAGAAACAGAGAGCCTCTGTCCGGTCTGCTTGCGGAAGATTCCTGCAAAGCGGGTCTGCGAAGACGAGAAAGTCTATCTTGAAAAGACCTGTCCTGACCACGGCGATTACAGGGTTCTAATCTGGCGACGCGGTGGGAAGCACTTCCTAGATTGGGGTCGGTGTAGCCAACAGGCAGCGTCGCCACGCAAAAGGCTCACTGACACTGATAAGGGGTGTCCCTATGACTGTGGTCTCTGTCCAACGCACAAAGCAAACACCTGTAGCATGCTAATCGAAGTCACCTCAAGATGCAATCTAAATTGTCCCATCTGTTTCGCAAGTGCTAACGAGACTGAGGAACATGAGCCTGACCTTAATACGGTCGGGGAAATATATGAAACGGTGTTAGATACAGTCGGCTCTTGTACGGTTCAACTTAGCGGGGGAGAGCCAACTCTTCGGGACGACCTGCCTGAGATTGTTTCACTGGGAAAGAAAATAGGACTAAGTCACATCTTGGTAAACACCAACGGAATCAGATTGGCCAAAGACAAAGCTTACCTCTGGAAGTTGAAACAAAGTGGTACTAGTGCTATCTATCTGCAATTCGACGGCGTAACTGACGAGGTATACCGTTCTATTCGCGGTGTTAACCTCTTCGACCTGAAGGTACAAGCTATAGAGAATTGCGCTGAAGTTAAGATGGGCGTTATCCTTGTTCCAACTATAGTCCCCAGGATTAATGACCGCGAACTGGGCGATATTTTTGAGTTTGCCAAGAAGTGGGTGCCAGTGGTAAAAGCAATTCATTTTCAACCTGTTAGCTATTTTGGACGCTATCCCAAAACGCCTAAAGATGAGGATAGAATTACAATTCCTGACGTGATCGATGCGCTTGTCAGCCAAAGTAACGGACAACTCAGAATAGAAAACTTCCCGCCTCACACATGCCAGGATTCGCACTGTGGATTTTCTAGCCTGTTCATTTTGAGGGAAGATGGTGAGTTGTTTGCTGCTACTAAACTTGCCAATGAACTGGTTAGTGGCTGGGGCTTTATGTCTGAGGCTGGTGATGTGAAGGCGCGGCGTTTCATGAGCCTGCACTGGCGATTTACGGAGGAAGAGGTAGGGCAGGCACACGATTCTAATGCCGACTTAGCATCGCAACCGGGTCTCTTGAGACGAGCACTATCCCATAGCTTAGCCGTAACGTGCATGCCTTTCCAAGATGTCTGGAACATCGATTTACAGAGGTTGCAAGGGTGCTGCGGTCATGTTGCTACCGCGGACAAACGTATAGTGCCGATATGTGCTTTCTACCTCACTAGTGTCTCCGGGCAACGACTTCATTCCACCCACTGGTTCTCATTACAGAAAGATAGCACAGGATGTCCCTAGCAATGGAAACCATTTTTTTGGAGCGATGGCTCCACAACCTAATGAGAGAAACGCTCAAAGATGATGGTGAATATCGCCAATTCATAGGTAAGGATAGTTTGGCTGAAATCACAAGCTCCGACGTACAAGATTTTCAACTTTACAAGCTTAAAAAAATCTTGAACTACGCATATGACAAAAGCCCCTTTTATCATGACTTATTTACTCGAGACAGAGTCAACCCTAATGACATCTTGTCGCTAGGTGCTCTGGCAACAGTCCCCTTTACTGACCCTTCGTACATTTCCAAGAACCCATATGATTTCTCATGCGTTTCGCTGGGCGAGATTGCCAGGTCGACTGTCTTCAGCACGTCAGGCACCGCTGGCCCGTGGAAGAAGGTCTTCTGGACCAAAGGCGACCTAGAGACAATAACGGATTTTATGGGAGTGGGCATGAAGTCATGCGTTGCGAGTGACGACGTGGTTCTAATAATGCTACGCAGTGGAAGACCAAATAGCTGTGCCGAGTTACTGGCCAAAGGTCTGGAGAAAGTGGATGCTTTCCCAATAATATCAGACATCTCTTTGGACACTGAGGAGCATATACGAGCCATTAAGGAGCATCGTCCCGATGTGCTGTTTGGCCGCACCGCCAGCCTCTATCGAATGAGCAAAGAAGCGCGAGAGAAGCACGATTTGACCAGATTGGGGTTGAAGGCAGTCTTCGTTACCTCAGGTTATCTGTCAGAAACGATGAGAAAAGAGTTGGAAGACATTTGGGATTGTCCCGTCTTTGTTCACTACGGACTTAACGAGATGGGCATGGCGGTTGCCGTAGAGTGTGAGGCACACCAAGGCTACCATTATGACCAGGCAGACTTCTTGGTGGAGGTAGTGGACCCACGGACCGGTGCCACACTAGGCAACGATATGAGAGGCGAACTAGTTATTACCACTCTCAGTAGAGAGGCGATGCCATTGATTAGATATAGAACGAAGGACATTTCCTGCCTGCTAGGGAGCCCATGCGAGTGCGGATCTTCTACCCTGCAGAGGATAGGGAAGATCATCAAGAACCTTGGTACGACCGTAAAAATAGGGGAAGATGTAGACATCTTTCCGTCGCTCTTTGATGAGCTACTCTATCCCTGCTCCAATGTTATCGATTATCGGGTACTTGTTAGCCGGATGGACGATAAGGACATCCTTACTATTAGGGTTGAGGTGAATAGGCTATCTGATGAGGATTGCAGGACGATAAACGAAGCCATATTAAGAGCTGAACCAATAAAAAGGAGCTTGGAATCGGGGAAAGTGGCTTTGTCGCGGATAGAGTTGGTAAACCAAGGAGAATTCGCGAGCTTTATCAGGACTAGAAGACCCATTATAGACGAGCGAACACATTTCCACGGCTAGGTTTGGTGTTATAAGTTAGAGGCTAGAACTTTCAGGGTGTTATTAAGCTGGCTGAATCATCACTCCAAGGATCTTTACCGAATCGCTAACAAAATCCGGGCAAACGGTAGTAAATATCTTCTTGTTGCGTGCCTCAGCAAGACCTTCCGTCGTGCTTAAATCATAGCCAATAAGCTCTTTGCATATGACAGAGCCGTGCAGTGCTTTGAACCTTTGATTGAATTCACGCACGAGTTCATACGTCCTGTCCAGACTTTGGCGTGGGTTATCGTCCCGCATTTTCTGAGCTAATCCCAGCACCATATAACCGCCCGTTACCGCTCCGCATATTCCACCCATACGTCCCATACCACCGCCAAAGCCTTGAGCCAATTTCAGAGCTAGTCTCCGTTCGAGCCCGAACTCCTCACAATAGGCAATCAACACTGCCTGAGCACAATTCATTCGTCCAGCAGACATGAGTGCATGGGCATCGCTTGCTCTATCCATATATCATCAATGATATCGTCAAGATAACAAAATGTAAACTGATTAGAAACAAAGTGGGGGCACAAGTTGAGAGCCAAATATCTTGGCGACCGCGAACGCATTCAGAAGCAGCTAAGATTGCTCGAATGTCCACTTGGATTTACATCGACAGAGCGTATCCTTTTCCCTCAACATAGCTATACCTACAGCGGAACTGTGATGCCGATGTTCGTGCAAAGGTAACATCAAAGTAAATAGTTACCTTAATTGCACATTGTAGTTGTTGGAAGTAATCCACACCGATTGAGTTTTTTATTCTGATGTGCTTTAAACAACAGCGGTTTGCTGTCAATATTTGCGGGTATTACAATAACAGCCAGAAAAACCCGCCGACAATTGTCAATAGGATTGCGTAGCTAGCATGAAGGTGTGTTTAGATAACTCGGTGATCGGGCGTCTCATGGATATCAAGATGGGTATCGATCTGAAGAGCCTTCTTCAAGAGGCTAATATCACTGAAAGTAGGGCTTTCCTTCGGTCATTTATCAAGCGAATCGAAATAAATAACAGGCAAGCTGTAATTCATTACAATCTGCCTGTACCTCTCTATCGGGGCGAGAATAAATTGTACTGGAACGAAAAGCAATCGGCAGGGGTTCTGCCTACCGTACGTTATGGTGGAGATAGGGGGATTCGAACCCCCGACCTCTGCGATGCGAACGCAGCGCTCTCCCAGTTGAGCTATATCCCCCTATTTATCTCTTAAGTAAAAATGAAGCTAGAATCGATGTGCCTGATTCTCAGCATAATTGAGGATAGCAAAAGCGGGTTGCACTGTCAAGGTAAAAGTGGAGGAGAAGGTTTTAGGGTGGTCACCATTGTAGAGTGAATTGTAAAAGGTAGAACTGTTCGTGGTGAGCCCTTCGTCAAGCTCGGGACAGGCCTGTCGAACTATGAACGGGTTGGTCTTGCGTACCTCTACTTTTCGTTCTCCAGAGTGCTCAGCCTGTGGTCGTCTATGCCAAAGTGATGGGCTATCTCATGACGCACCACTTTACCCACCTCTTCCTCAACCTCCCGCCATGAGTGGCAGCGGGCTTCGATGGGCTTGCGGAAGATGGTTATCTTGTCTGGCAGCACCATGCCGTAGCCGGGGCCCCGGTGTAAATGGGGCACACCCTCGTAGAGGCCAAGCAGGGAGAACCGGCTCCGCACATTGTTTCGGCCAAGTTGGGCCGGACTGGGCCAGTCCTCCACAACTACATCTACGTTCTCCAGCCTCTCCTTAAACTCCGCTGGCAGCTCATCCAACGCCTTCATGACCAGATTGTAGAACTTCTCTCTTTGCGCTGCCGTGCGCTCCTGATCATAGTGGATTCTACGTCTGGCCGGCTTTTCTTCCGGGTTGGGCTCTTCGGACATTAGCGTTTCGCCTCTGACACCGGATTCACTTGAAGCGGCACAATGCGCGCTTCTGCCTTGCCCGATTCAAGAGTGAGAAGAGCTACTGTGCCCAGCCTGAGCTGATAGTGCGGAAAAGTAGCGCTCCCCGGATTAACCAGGAGTGACCCTCCCACTTTTTGTACCACATCCCTGTGAGTGTGGCCGAATACAACTACATCGGGCGCTTTATCCAGGTTATGCTTTTCCGGGTGCTCAATCAGGTCCCGGGCGAAATACTGCGATGAGTGGATAACATAAACGTTGAGGCCTTCTAAGGTCAGATTTTGTACCTCGTTCATGCGCTTATCTCGTATCGGGTAGTCGTCGTCGCCCCGGGCTGCCAGAACAGGCGCTATGTCTGCCAACTCTTCCAAAACTGAATCTATGAAGATATCGCCAGCGTGTAGAATTAGGTCTACGCCTTTGAATACTTCTCTTACCTGTGGAGGAATGCCCTTTGCTATCTCAGGTATATGAGTGTCTGATATCAAGCCAATAAGCATTATATTGACTCTGTGGGTTAACTTATCTTTGTGCCGAATCCGGGCACACCCAGGTCGTAAATCTCATCGACCTTGACCTTGATTAGAGCTTGAGGCGGGGGCGCGCCCATCTTTTTCATGTTCTCGACGCTTTTTTCGAACAGCGGCCCTGAGGTGAGTACCTCGGCCCTGCCCTGAAAGCGCAGGCTCTTCATCTGGGCTCTGTCGCAGACTACGATGCATACTTTGGGATTCTTCTTAAGGTTCTCGTAGGTTTGCTTTCCTGCCGACTCGGCGAAGATGATATGTTCTTCATCCAGCACCCTGGTGCTGCCCTTGGGGGCTATATTCGGCATGCCATCCGGGCTGGCGGTACCTATGAATGCCTGCTGCTCTTTTACCAGTGCCTTCATCTCTTCGGTTATCTTTGCCACTTTCCCTCCTTAAAGATTCAGGATTACTGAGCAGTGACACAATAGAAAAGTAGCTGTGAAACCTTGTTCTACGCAACCATCCGCTGCTTGAATTTTAGCGTTGCCGCCAACCAGTGTCAACGCGTGTATGAGGCATCTCTCTTGTGGTAAGATTGATTCTTGTATTTCTTGGTACTATAATCAATGTGTGAGAGCGGGTATGGAACAGCTTCCTGTGCCAACAGGGGCTAGTTTACACGAGTCTTGCGGCATCTTCGGAGTATACGCTCCGGGAGAAGAAGTAGCGAGGCTCGCATTTTTTGGCCTCTTTGCCCTGCAGCATCGCGGGCAGGAGAGCTCCGGCATAGCCACATCCGATGGAGTCAAAATACGCCTGCACGCAGCTATGGGCCTGGTAGCCCAGGTATTCACTGAGGCGATCTTGGACCAGCTGCGGGGCGCTATAGCTATCGGACACAACAGATATTCCACGACGGGGTCAAGCCGTAAGTTCAATGCGCAGCCGATATTGGTACCCAGCCCTTCCGGCGAGATAGCGCTGGCGCACAACGGGAACATCATAAACGCAGAGTATCTGCGTAAAGAGCTGGAGGGAAAGGGCTATGCTTTCTCCACTACTACTGACTCTGAGGTTATAGCACATCTCATAGCTTCAGCTCCCAGAGAGAACCTGGTGCAGAAGATAAAATATGCCATGAGCAGGCTGGAGGGCGCGTATAGCTTGGTGATCTTGGCCAAGGACAAGCTGATAGGTGTACGTGATCCTATGGGGGTTCGGCCTCTGTGCTTGGGTTCCCTCAATGGGAATGGGTGGACAATAGCATCGGAGACATGCGCTTTGGACCACTTGGGGGCTGAGTTCCTCCGCGAGGTTGAGCCGGGCGAGGTGGTTGTCGTCGATAGTAACGGGGTCTCCAGCTTCAAGGGAGAGACTGACGACAAGAAGGCTCTCTGCGTCTTCGAGTATATCTACTTTGCACGTCCCGACAGTGTTATCAAAGGGCGCCGCATATATCAGGCACGCTGGGCTATGGGCAAGCAACTCGCTCGTGAATATCCCCTAGCTGCAGACCTGGTCATCGGTGTACCCGACTCGGCGACTGCCGCTGGCATCGGTTACTCGGTAGCCTCGGGGATTCCCTTCACCGAGGCTCTGCTTAAGAACCGCTACGTGGGCCGTACCTTTATTGAGCCGGAACAAAGGTTGCGGGAGCTCGGGGTTAAGCTCAAGTTCAATCCCATGCCTGATGTAATCTCGGGGAAGCGGCTGGTTGTGGTAGACGACAGCATAGTTCGCGGCACCACTACCCCACAGGTCGTCAACCTGCTGCGTCGGGCAGGGGCAGCCGAGGTACACATGTGCATATGTGCTCCACCGATTCGTTACCCTTGCTTCTTCGGCGTGGACATGGCTACCAGGCGAGAGCTTATCGCAGCTCGAAATACTGTTCCTGAGATCGCCAGGGCCATCGGGGCCGATTCTGTGGGCTATCTCAGCATAGATGGACTCATCAGGGCAGTAGATTTACCCAGGGAGGATTTCTGCCTTGCTTGCTTCACCGGCGACTATCCGGTGCCTGTGCAACTTGAGATGGATAAGCTGGCATTGGAGACCGCCCGTAATCCGTCCCCGAATAAGGATTTCTGCGAGAGGCTGGAGGGGAAATAAAGGCGGGAAACTCGGTTTCGGCCACAAAATGGAGAGTGTAAGGGCACAGCATGCTGTGCCCGATTGATGTAGGAGCGAGGCAACCTCGCCTGATTCCTGTCGTTCGCCCCCAGCCCTTCGGCTTCGCTCAGGCCAGGCCTGATGAAGGGCTCTCCACGAACGATATTAGAATCGATAGAAGAAAGAAACAAGCTGGTGAAACGCAAAACTAAGAAAGCCCCTCAAACCTACGCTGGTTCTGGCGTGGACATACAGGCTGCGGACAGGGCGAAGGAGCTTATCAAGAAGAAGGTACGCACTACCTTCGGCCCGGAGGTCTTGACGGACATAGGTCTCTTTGCGGGACTGTTTCAGCTTGCAGACTCTTACAAACAGCCGGTATTGGTCTCCAGCGTTGATGGCGTGGGCACCAAGCTCAAGCTAGCTAGTGCCCTTGATAAACACGATACCGTGGGCATTGACCTGGTAAATCACTGTATCAACGATATTTTCACCTGTGGAGCTGAGCCCTTATTCTTCCTCGATTACATAGCTATGGGCAAGCTCGTCCCCGAACGGGTCGAAATCATAGTCAGCGGCCTGGCTCAGGCCTGTTACGATGCAGATTGCGCTCTTATTGGCGGCGAGACCGCTGAGATGCCTGGGATGTACGCCCTCGACGACTACGACTTGGCCGGTTTCATCGTGGGGGTTGTGGAGAGGAAGAAGGTCATCAACGGCAGGACAATAAAGGCCGGAGATGCCATCCTGGGGCTTCCCTCCACGGGACTTCACACTAATGGCTATTCACTGGTGCGAAGGATTTTCGGCACGGTCCCGGCGAAGCTGGAAACATACTATCCCGAACTGGGGCGTACTCTGGGAGAGGCGCTCCTCGAGCCGCACCGCTGTTATTATCCGGCACTTAAATCATCGCTGCCTCTGATTAAGGGTATGGCGCATATCACTGGCGGCGGTATCCCCGGCAACCTGCCCCGCATCTTCCCCAAAGGGCTGGCAGCAAAAATCGACAAGAGGTCATGGAAAATTCCACCGATCTTCCCCTTGATTCAAAAGAAAGGCAATGTGGATGATAAGGAAATGTATCGCGTTTTCAATATGGGTGTGGGTATGATGGTGGTCTGCTCTGCGGAAGACGTTAGCCAGATAATTGCTGCCGTGCCCAAAGCGTGGGTTATAGGCGAAATGGTGAGGATGTATGGGGAGGAGCGGGTCATCATAGCTTAGCGTCGCAACTTCTCAAGAGTAAGCCTTCAAAAAATAGAAAAGGAGTGGTTCTTTGCGTGCCATCATAAGTGTTTCCGATAAAAGTGGTGCAGTAGATTTCGCTAAAGGTCTTCAGAAACTCGGTTTCGAGCTGTTCAGTACCGGCGGCACCAAGAAGGCGCTGGTGGAGGCCGGGGTGAAGGTGCGCAGCGTTAGTGATTTGACCGGCTTCCCTGAAATTCTTGATGGCCGGGTGAAGACGTTGCATCCGGCGGTGCATGGTGGAATCCTGGCCAAGCGAAATCTTCCTGCTCACCTCGCCGAACTGGATAAAAACAAGATAGGGCTTATCGACCTGGTGGCGGTCAATCTCTATCCCTTTAAAGAAACTGTAGCCAGACCGAACGTGAGTCTGGATGAAGCGCTGGAGAACATTGACATCGGCGGACCCACCATGATACGGGCTGCGGCCAAGAATTTCCCCCATGTGCTGGTAGTGGTCGATCCCGCGGACTACAAGCCGGTTCTGGAGCAGCTGGGGCAGGGCGGAATGAAGCCAGAAGAGCGGAAAAAGCTGGCCCAGAAGGCATTTCAGCATGTAGCTGCCTATGATACCGCTATTGCTCAATACCTTCGCAGCGGTGAAGAAGGCTTTCCCAATGAGCTGACCATCGCCTTAAAGAAGAAATACGACCTGCGCTACGGGGAGAACCCCCATCAAAAGGCTGCATTCTATGCTGAGGAAGTAGCTGGTAAAAAAGGGATGGGCATAAGCTCAGCTAAGCAGCTCTGGGGCAAGGAGCTTTCCTTCAACAACATCCTCGATTCGGATGCTGCCTGGAACGCAGCCAATGACTTTGAAGCCCCCACTGTATCTGTGATAAAGCATACCAACCCCTGCGGGTTAGCTTCTCATAAGGACCTCACCGAGGCTTATCGCCGCGCCTATTCAGGGGACACTGCGGCTGCCTTCGGCGGCATAGTCGCTTTGAACAGGCCTGTAGACTTTGCTACTGCGCAGGAGATAAGCAAAATATTCTATGAGGTAATCATTGCGCCCGGTTACGAGGATAAGGCGCTGGAGCTGCTCAAGCAGAGAAAGGACCTGCGTATCCTCGATATGGGGCCCCAGAATGCAGGAGCTTTGTCCGGATTCGACTTCCGCCATGTCAGCGGCGGCTTTCTGATGCAGACGCCGGATACTCTGGTTGAGACCACTTCGGGCTGGCGCACGGTGTCCACGAGAGAACCGACGAAAAAGGAACTGGAGGATCTGCTGTTTGCCTGGAAAGCGGTCAAGCATGTGAAGTCGAACGCCATCGTGCTGGCCAGGGACTGTATGATACTGGGTATGGGGGCAGGGCAGCCCAGCAGGGTAGTGAGCGTGGAGATAGCCCTGAAGAAGGCTGGCGAGCGCAGCAAGGGCAGTGTTCTTGGCTCGGACGCTTTCTTCCCCTTCCCCGACGGCGTGGAGCTTGCTGCCAAGGGCGGCGTGACCGCCATAGTCGAGCCCGGTGGCTCAGTGCGGGACGAAGAGGCGATAAAGGTAGCAAATCAGTACAAGATGGCGATGATGTTCACCGGCGTACGTCATTTCAAGCATTAGGATTATGGTCTATGAAGACCGTTGACGTGGTGATACCGGGTTATAACGAGGAGAAAGACCTATCTGCCTGTATAGCCACGTTGTGGGATTTCCTCACTGAGCATCTGCCTTACCAGTGGCAGATTGTAATTGCAGATAATGGCTCCACCGACAAGACGCTGGCTGTAGCCCAGGCACTGTCCCTGCAATATCCTCATGTAACATATACCCACCTGGATTTGAAGGGGCGCGGTCGCGCTCTGAGAAAAGCCTGGCTGGAGAGCAAGGCTGATGCCGTAGCCTACATGGACGTTGATCTGTCCACCAAACTGACGGCTTTCCCTCTATTGATTAGAGCACTCGACGAAGGGTATGGCGTTGCCATAGGTTCGCGGCTTATCGGAGGTTCTAAGGTGAACCGGGGCCTGAAACGCGAGATAACCTCACGTACTTACAATCTGCTGATAAAGCTAATGTTTTGGCCCAGCTTCCGTGATGCCCAATGCGGCTTCAAGGCGGTGAGGCGCGATGCGGTGCAGGATATCGTCCCTTTCATCAAGGACCAGGCCTGGTTCTTCGATACCGAGTTATTGCTGCTGGCACAAAAAAAGGGTTACCGCATCAAAGAGGTCCCTGTAGAGTGGGTAGATGATGCCGGCACCACTGTGAAAGTCGCTAAGACCGCCTGGGAGGACTTAAAAGGCCTGTTCCGTGTGCGCTTCAAACCGCCATTTTAGCTTCTGTTCCTCAACTTTTCAGTGAATATAGCAACCATCCGCTTAGCCGATTGCAAAATATGTCTTGTGGGATTATCATTCAGGCAATG
>JAJYLC010000123.1 GCA_021787935.1 Chloroflexota bacterium
CGAATCGCCCCTCATCATTAATTCAACGCTGAAGGTTATTGCTTGGGCGGCGCAGGATTAATCAAGCCTGCTGCCAGCGTATTGGGCACGATCTCCATCAGGTCATCCAGTGTCCAGAAGCTCTTGGTGTATATAGTCTTGATGGGTATCGGGTCCTGATACAGTGAAATCTGGTCTCCGCTGATAAGGAAGGTGCAGCCATTGATATTGGCAGCGGCGTCCGTGGCCAGGTAGGCCACCAGAGCAACCATCTCCGTAGGCTCCGGCAGCTTGGAAATTACATCCGCGCCCGGAGGCAGCGCTGCGCCGGTGCTCTTGGCCTTTTCGATAGCAGCCGCCAGCTCAGGCGAGATAGTCAGTCTCGATTTGGCGCGCGGCCTGATGGCATTGCAGGTCACACCGTACCTGCCCATATCGCGGGCCACGGTCCTGGTAAATCCCACTATGCCCTCTTTAGCGGCGCTATAGTTGGCCTGCCCCATGTTCCCCAGACCCGACTCGGAGGCGGTGTTGATAATACGTCCGCTTTTCTGCTGGCGGAATATCACGCAGGCGGGCTTGGTACAGTTGAAAGTCCCGTAGAGGTGAACCTTCATCACGATGTCCCACTCTTCCGGGGTCATGTTGTAAACCATCCTGTCCCTGAGTATCCCGGCGTTATTCACCAAGATGTCCAGCCTGCCAAAGGCATCGACTGCGCTCTTGATAATTTTCTCACCACCCTCTGTAGTGGCCACGCTGTCGTAGTTGGCGACGGCCTCGCCGCCCATCTTCTTGATTTGCTCCACCACCTCATCGGCTGGCGACTTGGATGCCCCGGAGCCATCCCCGCCGCCGCCCAGGTCGTTCACCACTACTTTGGCGCCTTCCTGGGCAAACAAAACAGCCTCGGCGGCACCGATGCCGCGGCCAGCGCCGGTGATAATGGCCACCTTGCCCTTTAACCTGGTTGTGTGATGAGTCATTTTTCTATTTGCCCTCCTTAAGTATGTTATTGTCATTTTGGGCAAATTCCCAACAAACTATGTATACCAGTTATGCAGTAGTCCGCGCTTCCTTGAGACAAGGGTTTTTTTGCCCGTAGTATTATAGCATGACTCTCCGCGTTATTGCGACCCTTCTCAAGCAAGGTAAAACGACCTCTCGTTCCCTCTCGCACCCCTCCCACAATTGGCGAGTTTGAAACCCGCCCCTACAGTTCTGTTTAGGACTTATCTTCGATACCATCAAGCTCGTGCTTCAATTCACGCACCATGAGCTCGGACACCGCCTGGCGGACATCGAGGCCTTTGAAAAGTACCCGAAACACTTGCTCAGCGATAGGCATCTCTACATTGAGTTCATTAGCCAGCTTTAGAGCAGCGATAGTGGTAGTGACCCCCTCGGCTATGCCCGTCATAGAGGAAATTATCTCCTTCAAGGGTCGCCCTTTTGCCAGCTCTTGCCCCACGAAGCGGTTGCGGCTCAAGGGACTGGAGCAGGTAGCCACCAGGTCACCCAGCCCGGCCAGTCCGGCGAAGGTCAACGGATTAGCGCCCGCTGCTACACCCAGGCGCGTAATCTCAGCGAGCCCGCGTGTAATCAGGCCCGCCTTGGTATTGTCTCCGTATTCCAGGCCATCTACCATGCCCGCTGCCAGAGCGATGATGTTCTTCAGCGCTCCGCCCAGCTCCACACCTACCACATCGGTATTTGTGTAAACGCGGAAAAGAGGCGTGGCTGTTATCTTCTGCACCTTTGCCGCCACCGCAGCTTCACAGGCAGCAACCACAGTGACCGCAGGCAGACCGCGGGCGATCTCCCCGGATAGATTGGGGCCGGAAAGGACGCAGATGTTGTGATGAAAGGAAGGGGATATCTCCTCGGCGATAACCTCTGACATGCGCTTGACGCTCTCAACTTCAAGCCCCTTGGCTACACTCAGGATAAGCATGGAGCGATCAAAGTGTGGTTTAGTCAATCTCACGTTACGTCGCATATCCTGTGACGGCACAGCGAAGATGACCAGGCCTGCTTTATCCAGAGCCTCATCGAGAGAAGCGGTAGCGCGAAGCTCTTCGGGGAAAGAAAACCCCGGGAGACGGACTGTGTTAGCCTTTTCACGATTAAGTTTTTCCGCTTCCTGCTCAGTTCGCGCCCAGAGGCTTACCGCCAGGCCCTTGCGACTCAGAATTATAGCCAGGGTCGTGCCCCAGCCCGTGGTGCCAATAACAGCTACCTTACCCGTCCTGCGCTTCATTGGGGTTGCCTCTTTTCCCCCTTCTGCCCGAACTTGCTCTCTGTACCGGATAGCAGCCTCGATATATTATCCCGATGCTGGTAAATTATCAAGGAGACCACGACCGCGATGTAGACTAAATACTGCCAGGGGACACGGTCCAGGCCCAGAAAAACAGCCATCACCACCAAGGCAGACACAGAACCCACAATAGAGGCCAGCGACACATAGCGGGAAGCAAGAACAGCCAGGGCAAAGATAGCCAAGCCGATAATACCTGACAGCGGAGCCGGCATAGTCATCGGCAGCAGCCCTCCCAAAGAGGTGGCGACTCCGCGGCCGCCCCGAAACTTAAGAAACAGCGACCAGTCATGCCCGGCCACAGCGGCCAGGCCTGCAGCCATCTCGCACATGGCAGAGCCTACAACATATCGCGCCATGATGACGGCTATAACGCCTTTAAGCACGTCGGCGACCAGCACAATCGCACCGTATCTGGCGCCCAGCGTGCGCAGCACGTTGGTTGTGCCGATGTTGCCGCTGCCGTATTCTCTGACATCTATGTGCTTTAGCCTGCCCATAACCAGCCCCGAGGGTATGGAGCCGATGAGGTAACTCCCGATTACCACAGCAGCGAACTCAATCATCTTTTACCCTTCCGTTTGAAGATGAGCTTTAGCGGAGTGCCTTTGAAGCCGAAAGCCCTGCGCAGGCTGTTCTCCAGATAGCGCTGGTAGGAAAAATGGAGCAGCCTCGGGTCATTGACAAAGAAAACGAAGGTAGGCGGCGAAATATCGGGCTGAGTTACATAAGACAACTTGAGCTGCTTGCCTTTCATCGATGGAGGAGGATGAGCGGCTACGGCTCGATTCATCTCGTCATTGAGTTGAGAAGTAGGAAGGCGCTTCTCCCTTTCCAGATAAACCCTCTTTGCTGCCGACAATACCTGGCCGATGCCTTTCCCGAACTGCGCCGAAGTAAACACAATAGGGACGTCGGGGAAGAATTTGAGCTTTTGTCTGATCTCGCGGGTGCACTGAGCTTTCTCCACTCCCAACTCGCCAGCCAAGTCCCACTTATTCACCACCACCACTATCCCTTTGAGTGCCTCCTGGATATAGCCCGCTATGTGCATATCCTGCGCATTCATGATTTCAGCAGCCTCGATGACCAGAAGGGCAACGTCCGCCCTGGAGATTGCGTTAAGCGAGCGCATTACGCCGTACCGCTCGATGCCCGGCTCAATTTGGCCGCGGCGCCGGATTCCGGCGGTATCGATGAACAGCACGGACTCGCCGCCGTAGTCGAAGACAGTATCTATAGCATCACGCGTAGTGCCGGGGAACTCGCTTACAATCGCCCTCTCCTGTCCCAGAATAGCATTGAGCAGCATGGACTTGCCCACGTTGGGACGGCCCACGATGGCTATTTTCAGCATCGCAGGCTCTTTCACAGTAGGCGCGGGTGGAGGTAATTTAGCGCAGACCTCATCCATCAGGTCCGATACGCCGATGCCATGATGAGCGCTGATAGCTATGGGCTCGCCGATGCCCAACTCATGAAACTGAAATGCCTGCTGGCGGCGCTGGTCGTTATCCGCCTTATTCACCGCCAGGATAATCGGTTTTCGCGAGCGCCTCAGTGTCTCGGCTATCTCCTGATCGGGGATGGTCACTCCATCGACAACATCCACCATGAACAGGACAACGTCCGCTTCCTCGATAGCGACCTCGGCCTGGTGCTTGACCATTTGCCGCAAGTCGGAGTTAGGCCTGGGCTCAAAGCCGCCGGTATCTATGAGGGTCAATTCGTTTTCACCGCAGGTTATATCTGCGTAGACCCTGTCCCGCGTAGTTCCGGGGAGGTCTTCGACGATAGCTATGCGCTCCCCGGCCAGGCGGTTGAACAAAGTGGACTTGCCCACATTGGGCCTGCCTACGATAGCAACGATGGGCTTAGCCATTATTTACCCAGTATCTCCGCCAGTATCGCCTTCTGAGCGTGCAGACGATTCTCCGCTTGGTCGAAGACCACAGACTGCTTTGAGTCTATGATGCCGGGAGCGACCTCCTCGCCATGATGAGCCGGCAGGTCATGCATAAAAATGACGTCCTTCGCCGCCAGCTTCAAAAGTTTCGCATTCACCTGATAGCCTGCAAAAGCCTTGCGACGCTTCTCCATCTCTACCTCCTGCCCCATGCTGGTCCAGACATCGGTGTAGACCACGTCAGAGTCCTCTACAGCTTCCCTGGGCTGCTTTAGCAGGCTGATTTTAGCGCCGCTTTGCTGCGCAAAGCGGCGCCCCAAGCGTAGTATCTTCTCAGGAAGCTCGTAGCCCTTGGGAGAGGCAATCTTGAAGTTCGCACCCACCGAGGCGCAGGTAAGCATAAGGCTGCTAGCTACATTGTTGCCATCACCGATGAAAGCAACGGTCAAGCCCTCCAGCTTCTCTTTCTTCTCATAGATAGTCATGATGTCAGCGAGCGCCTGGCAGGGATGCTCCCCGTCTGAGAGTGCGTTTATCACCGGTACAGTGGCATGTTTAGCCAGAGACTCCACGGTGGCGTGAGCAAAAGTGCGTGCAGCAATTATGTCAACATAGCGGCTGAGCGTCCTGGCCACATCTGCGATGGGCTCTCTGCTGGCCAAGCCCACCTCAGCCTGTGAAAGATAAACGCTATGTCCTCCAAGCTGATACATAGCGACATCGAAACTGACCTTGGTGCGTAGCGAAGGCTTCTCGAAAATCAACGCCAGGGTCTTCCCGGCAAGAATAGTGCTCATACCCCTTCTTTTCTTCATCTGGATGGCCCTATTGATAATACCCCAGACCTCTTCCGGGGTAAGGTCGCCAATGGACAGCAGGTCTTTCCCTTTCATCTGCGTCTCCTTATCTCTATAGCGTCGCTACTCCTGTGGCGACGCAATATCCGTCGTGACAGGAGTCACAACGCTACATTCTGCAGGAGTTAAAGTTACCTAAGTATAATACAACCGAACACTCTCCGCTACTTGTGGCATATTTATCCCGATGATATAATAACCAATCATCAAAAATTGCCTTTTTGTTCTCTGAATTGTCAATGAACTATGCTGCTGCCCTCGACTTTCTGCTCAGCCGCACCGATTATGAAAGGTGGCCGGGTTTTAACTATGCCAGCAGATTCGACCTGAGGCGCATGGATGACCTGCTGCAGAGATTGGGCAACCCGCACCTCAGCGCAAAGTCTGTTCATGTGGCCGGCTCCAAAGGTAAGGGCAGCACGTCAGCCATGATTGCTGCCGGGCTGCGCGAGGCGGGATACAAAACAGGACTTTATACCTCACCTCACTTGGTTACAATCCGTGAAAGGATGCAGGTGGACGGAAAGCCTATACTCAAAAATGAGTTGGAATTGGTGGTCTCTCTGATGCAGCCTCATGCCGAAGCGGTAGACCGTGATAGGACCTATGGCGAACTGTCCACCTTTGAGCTGCTCACCGCCGCCGCTTTCATGTATTTTCAGCGAAAACAGGTTGATTTCCAAGTGCTGGAGACAGGGCTGGGAGGTAGACTGGATGCTACCAACGTCGTAAAGCCGGAAGTCTGCGTGATTACCTCGATAAGCCTCGACCATACCGAGGTGTTGGGCGACACCCTGGCCAAGATCGCCGCTGAGAAGGCAGGCATTATCAAGCCAGGATGCACAGTGGTCAGCTCTGCTCAAGCCGGGGAGGCTGTCTCAGTGATTAGAGAGACTTGCCGGAGGCAGGGGGCCAGGTTGATCTCCGTGGGCAGTGACGTCACCTGGCTAAAGCTCAACTCCGACCTTTCGGGGCAATCGCTGGAGGTAAAAGGGCTGAATGGCTCTTATCAATTAACCATACCGCTCCTGGGGGCTCACCAGTTGGAAAATGCTGCCGCCGCCGCCGCCGCCCTCGAGGTTCTGAGAGTGCCTCAGAAAAGCATACAGACCGGACTAGCCAAGACTTACTGGCCGGGGCGGCTGCAAGTCCTGAAGCGAAGGCCGCTGCTCGTTGTAGATGGTGCCCACAACCGCGATTCGGCGAGCAAGCTCAAAGAGGCGCTGACGCAGTATTTCCATTTCGACCATTTAATTCTTATAATAGGCACATCTGCCGACAAGGATGTAGCGGGCATAATCCAGGAGCTGGCACCTCTGGTGCATAGAGTCATTGTTACTCGCTCGCGCCACCCCAGGGCCACTAAACCCGAGATATTAGTTGGCGAGTTCGCCAAATTAGGGATAAAAGCTGAGGTGGCAGAAGATGTTTCCAGCGCGGTAGCGGAGGCACTGAGCAGAGCGGGTGGAAAAGACCTTATATGCGCCGCCGGCTCTCTGTTCCTTGTCGCTGAGGTGATAGAATATGTGAAGGGCTTACATCCGGAGTCCTACGCAGGGTAAGGAGGATTTTGATGAGGCCAGCAGGGGCGGAGATCGAACAACCGAGAGCAGTTATCGGAGTTGTCGATAAGCAAATCGATGAGTTGCTTATCGGCATAGCGAAAAAGCAAACTGCACAGCGCCTCCCCAGAACACGCACCAAGCGGACAGGCAAGGGGAAGAAAGAAAAGCGCCGTGTTGTCGTTACCGGCATGGGTGCGATCACACCGCTGGGGCTCACCGTGGACGAATACTGGCAGGGACTTATCGAAGGAAAGTCGGGTATTGACAAGATAACCCTTTGTGACGTCAGCAACTTGACTTGCAAGATAGCAGGTGAAGTGAAGGGGTTCGATGCCCGCAACTACATGGACTTCAAAGAGACACGAAGGATGGCACGGTTCAGCCAGTTCGCCGTAGCCTCGGCCAGAACGGCTATAGAAGATGCCAAACTCGACATCAGCCGTGAGAATCCGGACATGCTGGGTGTGATTATAGGCAACGGAATCGGCGGCTTTCCTGAAGCTGAGCAAGGATACCATACCCTCCTCGAGAAGGGTGGCATGAGGTTAAACCCCTTTTTCATGCCCATAATCCTGCCTAACATGGCAGCAGGGCAGATCAGCCTTATCTTAGGG
>JAJYLC010000124.1 GCA_021787935.1 Chloroflexota bacterium
TATGGAGAAATAACGATTATTACTTGTGACCCATTCAAAGTAGCCGTAGGGGGTATACCTCGTAATTCCTTATTAATAATGTGTCCCTCGAGTTTCGAGAGTAATGGTGTTTCAATACCTCTTCACTTTACTTTGCTAAGAGTGCTTGATACCGCGCCAACACCACTATCTTCCGAAGTACAACAGACCTATTTCGAACTCCAGAAGAAATCCATGCCTGAGTTAGACATATTCACGCAAAGCGAATTGCAATGGGGAGCACTGAAGACTAATGTGCTAGGTATGTTTTATCCCCACCCAGAGAAGAAAGACGCTATAGAATTCTCTGGAGATTTGAATAATTACGTTAGCGCTCATAAATACAGGGTTTATGCGCCTGACGAAGCTTTATTAGATTTAGTCAATAACTCAATAGTTCCTTCGCAAAATCGCTTCTTGATAGGTAAATTGAGACTAACTGAATGCAGACTTCCTTTACCAAATAAGAAGCAACCAGATGTAGATATTTACTTATCTACTAACGACTTCATGGGTTGCCGAACAGCAATGTTTGGTAAAACCAGATTGGGGAAAAGCAACGTAGTTAAGTTAATTGCCCAAAGTCTAATAGAAACAACCGAGAAGTCACTGAATGTTGGGCAGTTGATATTTGATATAGATGGAGAATATGCAAATGATAATCCACAGGATGATAACTTGTCGATCAGAGGTGCTTATCCTACGAGATGTGTCGTTTATGCTATAACAAAGAAAGCTAATACGCCATCAGAATTATTGAAACTGAATTTTTATGAAGCGCCATCAAGCTCAAAGCAAGTTTTGGACAGCTTAATTAGGCAGTCTGGTCGTAGCATGTCAGATTATGTGAGAGCTTTTCTGAGTGTAGAAATGCCTGAAATTGAAGTCGTTAATGAAATACCAAACAGCAGAATAAATGAGAAAATACGAGCTATTAGAAGGTTGCAGTATTATTGGGCTCTACTGAAGAAAGCACAATTTCAGGTGGATGAAAAGCAATTGCGAAAAAAAGTTCCTAGCGCCGGCACCACTAGTGGCTTTAATCCGGGTTTTTCAGCAAACCTAAGAGATGCTGCCTACAACCTTGCTGGAAGCCCAACCCCACCAGCGCCAACTAACCTGGATCAGCTCATCAGGGAGTTGGAGGTTATTATAAGATTCAAGCACGAAAACCGTCATAGCCCCTTGCTAACTACGGGAAGCGGCAATCCATTATTTGAGCAAGATGATGAGGCTATTCTCGAGATTATTGAACCACAACCCGGCAGAAGCGGCATTATAATTTTGCTCCCTTTTAGAATTTATCACGATCAAGACGCTGGAAACTATAAAGACAACGTAATCAAATTACTAGATGAAGGACAGACCGTTATTCTCGACTTGGGCAACGCAAATGAAGAAGTAGTGAGATATTTTTCACGTCAGCTATCAGAGGCAGTGTTTTACCATCAGGTAGACAAGTTCACGAGCAATGCTCTGGGGAATCACTTTATACAAATCTATTTTGAGGAAGCACATAATCTATTTGCGGCAGATGATAAGGACGAGAGCACTAAAATATACCGGAGATTTGCTAAAGAAGGGGCTAAATACCACATCGGTATGGTATATTCAACCCAATCACCAACGACGATCAATCCGGACCTTTTAGCGCAAACAGAGAATTTCTTTGTTGCGCATCTTGCCTCACAGGACGATGTAAATAGGTTATCAAGATTGAATGTGGCCTACGATAGTCTGAAGAATGACATCCTGCAAGCAAAAACAGTCGGGTATATTAGAATGCTTACCAGGTCTCACAGATTTGTTGTCTCAATGCAAGCCTTGAAGTTCACCCCACCTAAGAAGAGCTAACTATGCCATATCAAAAAGGATCAAGATTGCCTGCTGAGAGAGCAAGCAAGTTGGGGCATTTAGAGGTAATAAAATGTCCCTTGGTTCAGAAACTTTGTAAGAATTTTGAGGATCCAGATTATACTCCTAAATCCTCCAATGCGGTCTGGCAGAAGCTGCCCAATAAGGGGCAAGAGCTAAAAATTGTCTTTTCATCAGATGGTTCGCTTCAGACAATTGAAGCCCCTCAACCACCATACAAGGCGATTGCGTTTGTCAAGACAGCTTTGATGAAACTCGACCAATACGCCATCTCTAAACTAGACAAGGAAGCCCCTAATCCATTTGCCCTCAGAGATATTATGGAGCACTCTGCTCTGTTTCATTCGACTGCCTTCCCCTTAAGACACGTTCTGATTCAAGGTAAAACCATATATAACACGGTACGTGAGATTATCTATGAATCAGTGAAAGATACGGGCCTTAACGATGCGCTGGATGGCGCAATGATGAATACCCTCAAATGGATTGCATACGATGGGTGGAGCCCTGAACCCAAAGATCACCTAGAGGAATTCGGTTGCCCCCACTGTCATCAAAATAAAGCCACGCTCCCTTTTGGTGAGGAAAGGGGACAATGCCCAAATTGCGGAGGAGAGATTTTCATAACCGATTTGTTTGGCCTGCACTTGGCAATGCAAGAGGACTACGCACCTAATCAGGTAGCATCAGACTACATGTCTGTGAGTGAAACCTTAATGATCTTTACACCGATCAAATACTATTGGGAGAACAACCGCGAAATCATTAGAGATTGCTTGTTTGTAAAAGACGGGCCTCTATCCTTGCGCGCTACCTTAGCGAAATTGTCTGCTCCGATAAGGCGCTTTTTCAAATTCGCAAAGGAAAATGGATTCGACATTGCCATGATTGGGCAAGAGAAAACAGGAGCATTCTTCGATCACCTACAGCTAATCGGACAAAACGCACCAAGTGGTTCGATATTTATACCAGATAACTCGTATATCAGGAACGAGGTTCAACACTCAAATCTTCTGGGTGTTTATGGATCAGATACGAACTATGGCGCAAAAGTCTTTGTGAAGTACAACGATTACCACAAAATGGTTATTAATGTACCTACTGGCGAGAGAGGTGAATTTGTCGAACACCCTTCAATTTCAAATCTAATAGCTATAGACAACATAATCGCGACATTGCCTAAAATATTAAGCAACCGCTATGAAGGTGCGTTACTGCCAGTTGAGTTGGCAAATGGGATTGCCTCGTTGTCGACCTATCCATCCGCAAAAGTTCTAGAATTGTTCTCTCAGACGTTAACTAAATCGTAGATTAGGTGCTTCGACAGGCAGCGGCGAACGGATTAGCTCCCTCCTCTGGAGGGAAGTGAAATTAAGGGGCGTCCTTCATTGAAGGACGCCCCTTTTGTAATCCCCCTGGCCACCTCCCTGAACGAGTCAGGGACAAGTTTGCGAAAGGGAGGACTTGTAGCCCTCACCCTCATCCTTCGACAAGCTCAGGACAGGCTCTGACCTCTTCCGTCAAGGGAGGGGACGGTCTGGATTGCCTCTCTTATCTGGCGTTGGCGTTGAAGACAAGCCCTTCGGTGCTGAGGTCAACGGTGACTTCGTCGCCTTCTTTGAACTCGCCCTGCAGTATCTTCTTGGACAACGGGTTCTCTACTTCACGCTGGATGGTCCGTTTCAAGGGACGCGCCCCAAACGTGGGGTCGAAGCCGGTCTTGGCCAGCCAGTCTTTAGCCTCTTCGGTCAGCACTACGGTTATCTTCCGGTCGGCCAGCCGTTTCTCCACTTCTTTCATCTGCAGGTCGACTATCTGCCGTATCTGCTCTTCGGTCAACGGACGGAACACTATCACTTCGTCTATCCTGTTGAGGAACTCGGGACGGAAGGTCTTCTTCAGCGCACTTTCAAGCTCGGCCTTGAGACGCTGATGCTCGCTCTCAGCCTGACTGTCATGCCGGAACCCCAGAGAGCCGCGTTGAAACTCCTGGCTCCCCAGGTTCGAGGTCATGATGAGCACGGTGTTCTTGAAGTCGACTGTCCTGCCATGCCCATCCGTCAGCCGCCCGTCCTCCAGTATCTGCAGCAGGATGTTGAAGACGTCGGGATGCGCCTTCTCTATCTCGTCGAACAGTATGACTTTGTAGGGACGCCGCCGCACAGCTTCGGTAAGCTGCCCGCCTTCTTCATACCCGATGTAGCCCGGCGGAGCACCGATGAGACGCGATACAGTGTGCTTCTCCATGTACTCAGACATGTCGAGCCTCACCATGGCGTCTTCGTCATCGAAGAGGAACTCGGCCAGTGCCCGCGCAAGCTCTGTCTTGCCTACGCCGGTGGGACCCAGGAAGATGAAGCTGCCGATGGGCCTCTTGGGGTCTTTCAACCCGGCACGCGCTCTCCTGATGGCATCGGATACCGCGCTGACGGCCTCGTCCTGTCCCACAATCCTGCGGTGCAGGCTTTCTTCCATGTGCACCAGCTTCTCGGTCTCTCCCTCCAGCATGCGGCTCACCGGGATGCCGGTCCATTTGGAGATAAGCTCGGCGATGTCTTCTTCGGTAACCACCTGCCTGATTTTCTTGTCCTTGAGCCATTTGTTCTTGGCTGCATCGTGCTCTTTCTCCAGGGACAAACGCTGCGACTTGAGCGTGGCGGACTGCTTATAGTCGCCGCGCTGCGAGGCTGCCTCCTCTTCGTCGGAAAGCTGCTTGATTCTCTGCTCCAGGCTCTTGACCTCCTGCGGAGGGCTCTCGGTGTCTATCCTCAGCTTGGATGCTGCCTCGTCGATCAGGTCTATGGCCTTGTCAGGAAGGTGCCGGTCGGAGACGTAGCGCTGGCTGAGCCTGGCTGCGGCCTCCAGTGCAGTATCGTCGATCTTTATCTTGTGATGGGCTTCATAGCGGGCCCTCAGCCCTTTCAGCATCTCGATGGTGTCCTCCACGCTGGGCTCGTCTATGTACACCGGCTGAAATCTTCTCTCCAGGGCGCGGTCTTTCTCCACGTATTTCTTGTACTCATCGAGCGTGGTAGCGCCCAATGCCTGCAGCTCACCGCGCGACAGCGCCGGCTTCAGCATGTTGGAGGCGTCAATGGCTCCCTCGGCAGCGCCTGCGCCGACCACGGTATGCAGCTCGTCGATGAAAAGCACTATCTCGCCCTGAGCACGTCTTATCTCGTCCATGACGGCCTTGAGGCGCTCCTCGAACTCGCCGCGGAATTTGCTGCCCGCGACCAGCGCACCCATATCGAGAGCCAGAACGCGGCGGCCTTTGAGCGAATCAGGTACGTCGCCGGCTACGATTTTCTGGGCCAGCCCTTCGGCGATAGCGGTCTTGCCCACGCCGACGTCGCCGATGACAACTGGGTTGTTCTTGGTGCGGCGGGTCAATATCTGCATCACCCGCTTTATCTCTTCATCGCGCCCGATAACGGGGTCGAGCTTGCCTTCTCTGGCGAGCTCGGTGAGGTCGCGGCTGTATTTCTCCAGGGCACGGTACTTGCTCTCCGCCCTGGGGTCGGTGATGCGCTGCCCGCCGCGGATGTCCTGAAGGGCACGGTATATCTTTTCCTGGTCGACGCCGAACTCCTTGAGAATCCGGGCCGAATCTCCATTTTGCTCTCCGGCCATGGCGATGAGCAGGTGCTCTGCGCCCACGAACTCGTCTTTGAGCCTGCTGGCCTCGTTGGAGGCGCTCTGGAACACGCTGGCGACACGGGGGGTAGCGAATATCTGCACTCCCTCGTAAGTTACTTTGGGGATTCGCTGCAGTACCTGTTCCACCCGTTCTCTCATCCGCACGATATCGACGCCAAGCTCCTTCAGTACGTCAACGGGGACGCTGTTCTCCTGCTGGAGCAGGGCAAGGAGTATATGCTCCACGTCCCACTGGTTATGGCGGTATTGCCGCACGATTTCCTGCGAAGCGGCAAGCACCTCCTGGGCTTGTTCAGTAAACTTTTCTGGCTTCATCATGGTTTTTGTTCTCCCTCTGGCAGAATCTCAACATTGAGATTGTTGAATTACTATATCAACCCCCTGAATCCCCCAATCTTGGGGGACTTTAAAAGTTTGGGGGGACACCCCCAAACCCCCGCCAAAGGGGCTTTGGCCCCTCTGGACTCCCCAGTTGTGAGGCAACCTAGGTCTTTGGAAGTATTTATCATCTCTTTTCAACCCCCTGAATCCCCAATCTTGGGGGGACTTGGAAGTCGGGGGACATCTTTCGGCGGGCTCAGGACAGGCTCCCCGAAACCCCCGGTCCCGTTGTAGACGGGACACCTCTATTTTTATTTGTTATCAATCCTCTCTTTGTTCCAAGATATTAAGTCTGGCTTGTTGAAATCACGATTCGGCTTCGGTGAGGCGGTTTATCCGCTGCTCTAACTCCTGTATCTCTTTCTCCATTTCGGCCATGCGCTGGCTCATCCTGATGATGACCTCTACTCCGGCTAGGTTGACTCCCAGGTCATCGATGAGAGTCTTTATGCGGCGCAGATGTTCGATGTCGCCGGCGGAGTAAAGACGCCTGTTGCCCCGGGAACGCGAGGGCTCGATCATGCCCGCCCGTTCGTAGTACCTCAGCGTCTGGACGTGCACGCCGAGCATGTTGGCCGCTACACTTATGACATAGCGGGGCTCTGAATATTCACCTTCCATAGCCTTTGACCTCCGTGGTTGACGCATTTGACATCATCCTTTAACGCGAAAGCGATTTCAGCTGCTGGAAAAGCTCCTTCTCCTTTGCGGATAGCTTTTGCGGCAGGACGACGTTGACCTTGGCAAAGAGGTCTCCCTTGGTATTGTTGCCCAGGTGAGGCATTCCCTGCCCGGCAAGACGAAACACCCTACCGTTCTGAGTCTCGGGCGGTATCCTGAGGGCCAGCTTCTTGCCTTCCAGAGTAGGCACCTCAACCTCGCCGCCCAGTACAGCATCGGTCAGGGGGACGGGGATATCCACATGAAGGTCATCGTCCGTCCTCTGGAACCGGCTGTGCGGCCTCACCGATATCATCAGGTAAAGGTCGCCTGCAGGTCCTCCCATCTGTCCCGGCCCGCCCTTGCCGGCGATCCTGACGCGAGAGCCGTCTCTGACTCCGGGCGGTATCTTGACCTCGAGACGTTTCGGGGTAAGGACAGTCCCTGTAGCTCCGCAGACGCGGCAACCCTTGCCCTTACAGACGGAGCATGGTTCCTCCACCTGCATCTCGAGGACTCTGCTGGTACCCCGGTAGGCCTCCTCCAGAGATACCTCGACAGGATGTTCGAAGTCCTGGCCTCTCATGGGGCGGCGGGAAGTCCTACCTCGGGAGCCGCGCA
>JAJYLC010000018.1 GCA_021787935.1 Chloroflexota bacterium
CCTCACGCGGGGGCGTGGATTGAAACTTAGTGCGCCCATCAATAGCCTGATGACATTTGGTCGCCCCTCACGCGGGGGCGTGGATTGAAACATGTATGCTATATCCAGAGCACTCAAGTTTACTAGTCGCCCCTCACGCGGGGGCGTGGATTGAAACTTAGTGCGCCCATCAATAGCCTGATGACATTTGGTCGCCCCTCACGCGGGGGCGTGGATTGAAACGGTAAATGTACCGGGTATTGACGTCTGACCGGAAGGTCGCCCCTCACGCGGGGGCGTGGATTGAAACTCGAGCTCCGTTAAGTGCAATTCGTCCAACAAATCTGACGATTGTGACCACCTTACCTATGAGCGAGCCTTGTGTACAGTTCCCGAACTACTGTTTGAGAACAAGAGATTGATGCCGGTGTGTTACAGCTCGCGTGGCTTCGTGGAGAGCCAGTCTCTACCAGGTTTTGCCGCTACACTCTAACATACAATAAAACATATATTCAGCAACATGGGCTCGTCCAGGAGCTTGACTTTCCAATGCCTTATTGCTATGCTGCAACCCAGTGTCGCTTAGTGAATATCGTTGGGAGGCTTAACATGATCGGAGAAAGAGTCAGGCACTATCAAGGCAAGAACGCGGATTTAAACGCTCTGAAGGGCAAAATAGAAGATTACCTCAAGGGTAAGGGCTTCAAGATTCAGTCTTCGAAACCGAGTCCGCACGGAACTGTGATACAGGCGCAGAAAGGCGGTTTCCTGCGATCAATAGTAACCGCTGATAGGGCTCTCACCATATTGCTCGATGGCGAGCCAAACAACTTCACGGTTAGGGTAGGCGTCGGGAAATGGCTCCAGCACTTAGGAATTACCGCTGTGGAAGCTCTGCTGATATCAGAGCTTTTCTTACTTGTAGATGTGCCAGAGACTCTCTGGAACCTCGAGGTTGAAAATGAGGTAATCAAAAAGATAGACTCCTTGGTTGGGTAAGCTGCGGCCGCAATAGACGCACGCTTCGCGCTCCATTTACAGTTGTTCCCAGATAATTGCCCTGACGATGGGAGCATAAGCGGGCATGAAACAGTTTGTCAAAAGAACCTGGGTTGTGTTCGTGATCGCCGTGGTTCTTCTCACAACCCTACTGGCAGGGTGTAGCTCCAAAGTGACCCCGACAGCCTCTGGGTCCGGCCAGGGAATACTATTACTTGGCGACAAGACGGACGTTAATCTGGCCTCCGGGCTCATCTCTTTCTTCGAGAAGAAGGGCGTCCCCGTCACCACCGCCGGGCCAGACCAGTTCCAGGAATATAAGACTCGGCGGTCTATTGTAATCCTCGGAGGGCCCTACTCCGGCGGAAAAGTGTGGGACGCGATGAAGCAGGCGCTCAGCACGGAAGACCAGAATTACCTTAGCTCGCCTGACACAAGGATAGTGCGCGTAAAGGAAAACGTGTGGGCTAAAGGCCAGGAAGTGGTTATATACGCGGGCTCGAGCCAGGAGCAGACGGAAAAGGCCTGGCTCGTGACCATGTCACCTGGGAAACTGCCCCTCCCCGTGAAACCGGTAAGAGCCTTCGCCCTCCCTCTGACAGCAGAAACATCGGCAGCAGCAGCCTCTTCCGGAGCAAACTCCGGCCCGCTTGTACAGGTTTCAGCAGCGAACGATCCCGAGTGTTCCCTCTCTTCCGTTGGCAAGGCTGGCTCGGGTGAAGAAGACGACGCCAACGGAGAAGAATGGAGCATGGAGGACTATTTCCAGAATTTCATCGACGGCTACGTCAGTAACCCTTTGTCATTAGTCCAGGACATTACAGACTTCGAAAACAACCCTCTGAACTTCCTGGAAAACAAGCTCCTGGGCTACGGTGCGGACAACTTTTACCAGATAAGCCTCGGAGATAACGACAATACTGACTACACGGTGAATGTAGCTGAGCTGGGTCAAGGTGTGAACAGTCTGGCTCAATATCTTCAGTTGATTCAACCGAATGGAGTGAGCGTATCTGACACGTCGCTGCAATCGGAGCTGCCCGGCCTGGTTCAGGCTCTCCAGTCAACCGGCGACCTGGTGGACTTTCTCAAGTCGTTCTCAGGGATCAAGGAACATTACAGCAAGTTCCCCTTCGGCACTGATTGGTGGAATATGCCCTGCGTAACTGACGGCGTTACGCCGGACCCCATAGTCCTGGTCCAGCCCATGCCGGTTCTGTTGAAGGCGGACGGCTCCAGGGAAAGCTACACCTGGAATCAGAATACGGACGTGATTACGCCGGCTGATGGATGGGATGCCGTGGCATCGGACGGTGAAGTGTATAACTTCGCCAGGAGCTATCAGGGTAACGTGGTACACGATATGCTCTATTATCATATCTACCGTCGCTTGACGGCCGGGACCAACCCTGCTACCGGGTCGTTACCGGAGAGCGGCTGGTATCAACAGAACCAGATCATTTACATTACGACTCCCCAAACGATTTTGGGAGGTTCATACACGTTTACCGGCAACTGGCTCGTGGACGGCAATGTGATGCCATTTGGCAACGGGCTGCCCTTAATGATGGACGGCCCTCATAGTGTGACCGCGCTCTACCAGCCGACATCCAAGCCGGGCAAAATTTATGGCTATACTAAATATCAGAATGGGAACCCTATATCCGGTGTCAACATCACCGTCACGGACGCCAGTACCGGCCAGACCGTCGGCTCGGCTCAAAGTAACCAGGCAGGCTATTATGCCACGGCGGTGCTCCCGAAAGGGGGATACAATGTGTCCGCCACCGAACAGGGGTACAGCTTTAGCACGTCCTCGGTCTCTGTTTGGGGAGACGCCGAAGCTGATTTCATCGAGCAGAGCGGCGCCTATCCGACATCAATGGTTCAGTCACAAAATGGCCTTGAGCCGGTCCTCCCCGAAAACGGACAGGGCTGGGTCTCTTTGACGCTATACCACCCCGACGGCACCCCAGCGCCAAATGAGCCCGTCTCTGCGGCCACCAGTTCAGGATCGATGTCGCCGCCAACAACAACAGATTCGAAGGGTACCGCAACTTTCACCTGGTACGCCGGGCCTCAGCCCGGTACCTACCAGATCACCTTTCATGCCGATGTGGACTCCTACAAAATTACTGTGCCGGTGACAGCGGGGGTGATCGGCATCAATCTCTCTTCAGCAGGTTCGAGCCTGAGCGTACCGCCATCGGGAAGCGGGTCGCTGCAAGTCAACGTGAGCTTCCAGGGGCCCTGGGAAAATCTGGGACGTTTTGCCTTTTACCCGGCCCAACTTTCGATTGCGGGGTTACCCTCCGGGGCAACAGCTACATTCACACCGCTCCAGGTAAATGCCGTATTGCCGCTGCTTTCTGCCCCTTCCTCGTTGACTATCACTGTCGGAGGGTCGGTGCCAGCCGGAAACTATCCGCTTGTTGTCTCCGCCGTAGACACGGGGCCATCGTGGTTTAACGTACCGATGAGTGCGTCGCTGCCGTTGACATTGAATGTTGGGGCTTCCGCTTCGTCAAATGGAGGAATAACCGGCGTCATTCTGAACCTGGATGGCAATCAGGCCTCCGGTAACGTTACTATTACACAGGGGAGCCAGACGGTGTACAGCACCAGTACCAGCAACGGCTACTTCAACACCGGCTACACTCTGAAACCGGGAGGCTACACCGTAACCGCTTATATCGACCAGAACCCCAGTGTTTACTATGCGGAGGCAGTGACCGTGAGCGCTTCGAACATAGCTTCGGTGACCCTAACGCCGCAAGGAGGACTCGGGGTCTCCGTGACGCACAACGGTGCCCCGGCGCCTGGAGCGAGTCTTTCCCTGGTCACCCCTGCAGGCTATACGCTGAAGGCGGTAACCAACAGCCAGGGACAATACTCGTGGGGCTACAGCCTCGGACCGGGCACTTACACGCTGCAGGTGAGCTACGGGGGCGCAACCACTTCGACTACGGTGACTTTAACTTCCGGCAAGATGACAAGTCTCACCATCACAATATAGCACCGTGTCATATCCTCAATTACCGTTGCCCATTCCTCGGTTCTGTGCAGTTGAAGGCAGCGAATTATTACTCTCATAAAATCTAGCCATAAGTCCTCTTATCTCCGTAAGTAGGTTTACGTACCTTATACGTTATGCCTCCCTGAGAGACTGCGCCTTTTGGCAAGCAAATATGAGGTGTGCATAATTGAAACTTAGTTCGTGCAAGATTATAGTGCTTAACTGCATGGAGTGGGCTGTCCCAGGCTACCAGCTTAGAAGAAGTCCCATTTTTGCTCTGCCTTCTTTCGGTGGCGGACCTCTGTGGTAGGCAGCGTTGCAGGTGAATTGAGTAACGAAAGTATCGACGTTGTGCAACTATACGATTTGTTTCACGGGTTAAGTGACCCAAACTCGGGGTCGCGGATATACTCTCGTAGCAAGCATAGTTGGATTCGACTAACAAACTAGGCTATCCCACAAAATGCAACCTTCTTGCTCTGCGCTGAGTTGGGTTTCGGATTTCCAGTAATCGGTGTGGGAAACTCGGCTTTGACCCTCTCTTCAGTTTTTTGCGCTGGAGGAGACAATGAATAGAAAATTGTTGTTGATCAATCCGGTTGAGAAAGCGGATATTAATATATCTGATGTACCAGTTTTGAGACTCCCTCCATTGAGTCTGGCTTACATAGCGGCGCTAACTCCCAGCGATTGGGATATAAAGGTAGTCGATGAGAATATTGAGCCTTTATCTATTGAGGATGCCGATCTGGTAGGCTTAACCGCTATGACCAGCAACGCACGCAGAGCTTATGAGATAGCTGCGTTGTACCGAGAAAAGGGGATAAAAACATTAATGGGAGGCATTCACGCCTCTATCTTGTATGATGAAGCTATACAATTTGTCGATTCTGTTGTAATAGGTGAAGCAGAATCTGTTTGGCATAGCCTCATCCATGATTTCGAGACTAATAGATTGAAAAGGTTCTATATAGGAGAACATACTTCTTTGGAAAACCTTGTTAGAGCGAGAAGGCACTTATATTCGGATAAATATAAGATTAAAAACTCTGTGCAAACAGCCAGAGGCTGCCCTATGGATTGTGAGTTTTGTTCGGTAACGACTTTTAATGGTGGCAAGTATAGGCAAAGACCTGTTGAAGAGGTCCTGGACGAATTGGAAAGTATAAGCAGTAGGTTAATATATTTCGTAGACGATAATATTTTAGGTTATGGCGAAAAAGCAGAACAAAGAGCGATTCAGTTGTTCAAAGGCATGAAAGAAAGAGGCCTAAATAAGCGATGGGCCTCTCAAGTAGGAATTGATTTTGCAAGTAATCCGGAGGTACTAAAATATGCCCAAAAAGCAGGTTGCTCAGCTGTGTTTATTGGCTTTGAATCTCTAAATGAAGATGTACTGCAAGATATGCACAAAATAAGAAATTTGAAAGCACGTGTAAGCAATTACAAAGAGATAGTAAAGCGGATACATGATTACGGCATTGCAGTGATAGGAGCTTTTACCTTTGGGAATGATGGGGATAGGAAAGACATATTTCCGAGAACAGCAGAATTTCTCCTGGATTCAAAAATGGATGCGCAACAGTTAACAATCCTGACCCCTTTGCCAGGTACCAGATTATATAACAGACTAGCTCAAGAGAGCCGACTATTTCGTACCAATTATCCTGACGATTGGAAGTACTATGATTTTACAGAAGCTGTATTTAAACCTAAACATATGAGTCCTGATGAATTGAAAGAAGGTGTTGCCGAGATCTATAAACGCACCACTCTGAGAGCAATATCCTTAAAAAGAGCTTATCGCTCACTTCTCAATACAAAGAATCTATATGCAACGATAATCTCCTATTTTTTCAATCGTGGATATGGTTCGATATGTATGAAAAAATACGAACATTGGAAAAAGGCGATGTCGCAAACTCCGATGGCAGCTGAAAAGCCTGAGAAAGAAGCAGAAAAAATAGTGGTTTAGATTCAAATATACACCGCATTGGACCATCCTCTGCCGACTAGTTCGTTATTTACGCTTCGGTGTGTATTCTGTAGACTAAGCACCAGTTATACCAGTTTTGGTCTTTCCTATCATGCACATCGGGATTAGGCAGCAATCGATATAGGAATAATCGCACATTTGCTGCAATCGGGGCTTCTCGCCTGTCCTCCAATAACACTTCCTAAATCTATAGTGCAATTGGAGCGGTCACGATAATGTTGCGATGGCAGCTTCTCATGGCGTATTCCCGAAAACAGGTATGCGGACTGGCAGCGTCGTACCATCTCTAGAGTTAGATTTGCTCGCATTGTACCTGACGCTGAGCTTCACCTCGTGACTGCACATGTGACATAAGGCGAAGTGGTTCGCACTCCTCCCTTACTATCCACTAACCACGATTGTAACATTCCAATAAGATATGTATACTGTACTCGCCTTAGTGTAATGTCGCAGCTACACAACCCTTGTTAGGACAAACCTACGGTAGAAAAACACAGCGTAAAACCGGAGGATGCTGCCATGGCAGAGAAGCATAAGGTTATCATCCGAAGCTGCTCTGATTATAAGGACCCGAGGCGCATCAGGAGCATAATAGGCGAGGGCATGGAGGAGCTTGGCGCCAAGCCTTTTGGCAGGGTTCTGTTGAAGCCAAATGTTGTCTTTGCTCACAGGAGATACTCTCGTTTCTCCTACACTCATCCCGCAGTTATCGAAGCAGTTCTTGATGAACTGGCGGCACGGGCAGAAGTGGAAAGGATTATCATAGGTGAGAGGACAGCTATCTACATGCCGACGCGGTACAACTTTGCAGTGGCTGGATATAGCAGATTGCGCAGAAAACCCAAGGTTAAGTTCTGCTTCTTTGACGAGGATGCTCTGGTGGAAGTCCCCTTCCAGAAGGGCAGCTATCATAACTCTTTGCGTTTGTCGCGCACCTTTGTGGAGTCTGACTACAAGCTCTATGCTCCCAAGCTCAAGCACCACATGACCAGCAAACTGACCTGCGCCATCAAGCTGAACGTCGGCATCTGTGACCATAAGGAGCGTCTGGACGGCCATGATTTCCATCTTGAGGAAAAGATTGCAGACCTGTACGAGGTGGGCTATCCCAACCTCGTGGTAGTAGATGCAGTGATAATCGGTCAGCAATGCGAAATGGTGGCTAAGCCCCTCTCCTTCGGTGTCATAATGATGGGAACATCCGGCGTGGCTATAGACTCCGTGGCGGCCAGGCTTATCGGGTTCGACCCGAACGAAATCGACCATCTCAGGATAGCTAGGTCGCGAGGCTGGGAACCGGCAAGCGATGACGATATAGAGATCAAGAGTGACGTTCCCCTAGATGAACTCAGGGAGAAGACCAAGTACCTCGATCGGAAGTTTTCCAACCTACTTGACTTGGACACGCCTCTCCGAATTTATTTGGGGAACTACCCGGGAGGCAATGACATCTGCCATGGCGGTTGTGTGAATATGCTCAAGGGAGCACTGGCTACGTTCGAGGCTTATAAACCGGGCGGGATCAAGCAGGCTCAGGATAACGCCATTGTTATCGGTGAGTACGAAGGCGATGTGGATGGCCATGGTCACACCATCCTTCTGGTCGGCGACTGCACAAAGATTAAGGGTAAAGTCACCGGGAAGACCAAACGTATCAAAGGTTGCCCGGTAGGCATACCATACTTTTCTGCCTTCGGCCCCTTCTATTGCAAATTACCCAACCTCTATATGGACCGTGACTACTTTCTCAGGTTTCCCTACCACTACGCAGTTTCTTCTGTGGTTAAGTTTATTAATAGGAAGCTGCGCTAGTCCGGATAGCTGGCCAGGGAAGGAGCTGGAAATGAAGCTCTCGTGTGTCGATGCCGTAGTCCCGGGGACAACGCTGAATGAGAAATTCGCCAATCTGGAAAAGTACGGTTTCGAGGGAATCGAAATCTGGGCAATGGGTGGCGCGGGCTCTGAGTTGGAAAAGGAAATAAAGGAAGCCGCTTCCCAGAGCAAGGTCAAGCCATCCTCGGTGATAGTGGTTAATGAGGCATTCTATCGCCCTTTGGATGGTGAGGAGGCGAAGCAAGCCAAGGCTGAGGCTATAAAGGAAAGCATAAGGTTAGCAGCATCTATCGGCACTGTAAGCCTCTTGATTCCGGAATATGGGCCCCAGCTGCCCCCACCTATTTTTATGTTACCTCCTCCTGGCGAACCCGAGAAGGGTCTATTGCTCACGCTTCTGGAGGAGGTCGGGAGATACGCAGAGAAGCTGGGGACGACGCTGGTGCTGGAGCCGATAAACAGGTATGAGACTCGCTTTTTCCACACCCTGGAGGATGCAGTCGGAATCTGCGAGGAGGTGGGCAGGCCCAATATAAAGGTCGTGGCTGATACCTTCCAGATGAGCATTGAGGAACGAGATATCGCTGAGAGCATACGAAGGGCGGGGGAATATATCCGTCATATTCATCTCTCGGATAGTGGAAGGTTGCTGCCTGGTTACGGGAATATTGACTTCAAGGCCGTTTTCGCTGCCTTAAAAGAGATTGGATATAAAGGGTATATGGCTTTAGAGTGCGCGGTTCCAGGTAACCCCGAGGAGGAACTGTCCAGGTGTGTGGAGTATCTTAAGAAGTGCATGCCCTCATGCTAGCAGGAATTGAGTAGACAAGGGAGATATCAATATGGCGAAGTTGAAAAAGCTGCTTGAGCCGGTCAGAATTGGGAAGCTGGAGTTGAGGAACAGGATTGTGATGGCGCCCATAAATTCTCACCTCGGTACCGAACTGGGTGGGGTAAACGACAGGTTGATAGATTATTACGTGGAAAGAGCTAAGGGTGGGGTGGGTCTAATAATAACAGATGCCATGTGTATCGATTGGCCTGTGGGTAAGGCTGGCACGAGTCCGCTAAGGATAGACGGCTGGAAATATGTCAGCGCTTTGCACGACCTGACTGACGCAGTCCATGAATATGGCGCCAAAGTTGCAGCGCAACTGCACCATGCGGGAAGGCAGAACTCGATGGCAGTTTGCGCCGAAGGTCAACAGCTTGTGGCCCCTTCGGCGATTCCCTGTCTACCCACCGGGGGCGACATGCCCCGCGAGTTGACAATTAAGGAGATCGAGGAGTTAATCAATAAATTCGTCCTGGCCGCCCAGAGAGCCAAGGCCGCTGGGTTTGACGCTGTGGAGATTCACGGGGCTCACGGATATCTGGTTACTCAGTTCATGTCTCCGCATACCAATAAGCGCACTGATGAGTACGGAGGAAGTTTTGAAGGCAGGATGAAATTCCCGCTCAAAATTGTAGAGGGCATGAGGGCAACGCTGGGGCCTGATTATCCCATTTTGTTCAGGATGTGCGCCGATGAATATGTCGAGGGAGGACTCACTCTGGAAGATAGCAAGCTGATTGCGCAGAGGCTGGTGGCTGCCGGGGTAGATGCCCTCGATATAACGTCTGGCATCTACGAGTCACCACCTGCGTGGCACGCTTGGATTTACCCGATATACGACATGGTGCCCGGCTGCCGGGTATATCTTGCTGAGGCGATTAAAAAGGCAGTTAATGTACCGGTCATCGCCTCCGGCAGGCTTGGTGATCCTGTACTGGCAGAGAAGGTTATTAAGGATGGCAAAGCAGACCTGGTCGCCATGGGCAGATCCCTGCTCGTCGACCCGGAGTTACCGACAAAGGCGAGTGAGGGGAGACTGGACGATATCCGTCCTTGCCTTTACTGCGACGAAGGTTGTGTCGGTGGCCTTTCGAATCTGTGGCACATTGACTGCCAGGTCAATGCGGCTCTAGGCAGGGAGAGGGAGTTCCAGATCAAGGCGGTCGAGAAGGTTAAACGGGTGGTCGTCATCGGTGGGGGTCCCGCGGGTATGGAAGCGGCGAGGGTGGCAGCGTTGAGGGGACACGATGTAACACTGTTTGAGAAAGAGAAAAAGCTGGGGGGCCAACTGATACCAGCCTCAGTGCCCTCGTTCAAGTATCCTGTCAAGGAACAGATAAGTTATCTCGAAAAACAAATGAATAAGCTGGAAGTAAAGGTCAAACTGGGGAGAAAAGCTAACGCGGCATTGATTAGGAGGCTAAAGCCAGACGTGGTAATACTGGCGACAGGTGCCTCTCATCTTGTTCCGGATATTCCCGGGATTGGCAGGCGTAACGTGATTACCGCCAGCGAGATACTGCTAGGGAAGAGGAAAGCTGGCGAGAGGGTGGCTATCATCGGTGGTGGGGAGGTGGGATGTGAACTTGGCTGGTTCCTGGCGGAGCAAGGGAGAAAGGTGACCATAATCGAGATGCAGTATGCGGTGGCAAGTGGTATGAATCTGTTCAGCCGCTTCTACCTGCTGAACAAGTTGGCGGAGCTTGGGGTGGAGACGTTAATCGGCACGATGGCGAAGGAGATCACGGACAAGGGTGTGGCTGTCGTCGATATGGATGGAAACAAGAAGGTCATAGAGGCAGACACCGTGATCCTTGCTGCGGGCTTCAAGTCTAACAATGGGCTAGCAGAAGAGTTGAAGAGCGCAGTGCCGGAGCTATATTCAATCGGTGACTGTGCAAAGTTAGGCAAGATAAAGGGGGCAATCCATAGCGGAGCCCGTGTCGCACACCGTATTTAGCTTTGTAAAGCATAACGAAGGAAATTAAGTAGGAAGAATTGCATGAAAGCATAACGCGCCTGCCAGGCTCAGGCATGAACGTTGTCAACGAAAGTGGGAGAATCAGACCTTTTGAAGTAGCGACGGCTTCGTTGGCATAGATGATTTACAGTTTGCCCAACTAGGAAACCTTAGGCAGAAACACTCACCAAGAGGGCGTCTTGTCGAGTCACATTCGTCCAGAATGTGCGGTATGGAGGTTAATCCCAAGTCATGGCGAGTCTAACTGCTCGCTGCCTTTGTAGTGCCTCCTACCACCTGAGCGTTATGGGCTTCCCTGTCATGCTTTCAGGTGATCGTTTTACCTCAAGGTACAACTTGTCAAGCGCTTTGTCTCTAAGCTCTCGGTGCCACTCCTGACATTCTTTCTGCTTCTTCGCTGGCATATCGGCCATCAAATCCGACACTGCCGACCGAAATACGGGAAGCCCATCGGCTAACAGTTTTTCGCCCTTACCAGTCATTTTGATCTCAGTGAAGGGATGCCCCTTACGCTTGGGTATGCGCTGGACAAGGCCCTCCTTTTCCATTCTGTTGAGCAAACCGGCAATGGTCTGGTTCTCTCGATGGGCGATACGCGCTACCTCGGCAGGAATCAAGGGGCCAGGATGATCTCTACAGGCCCACAGCACTAATAATTTTTCTGGTGTTATGCCCACCCTAGCTAGCCTGGCCTCGGCTACTCTGTTGACAGCTAACCACGCTTGGCGAAGCAGCGCGTAAGTGGTGAGGACTGTGTCTGAGAACTCTAAGTCATAGACATCGGGCATTATTTAGCTCCTCTCAAAGTAAGTACTTAAGCTCGAATTATACATTAATTTTCCTGAATGGCAAGCCGTTCGATCGCATTACTTCTGTGCCAGCAGTTGAGAAGATGGCCGTCAGGAATGCAGGCCAAATGAAGTTGATGCTTGACCAAAAGCTTTTCGACTCAAGGTGTTGCGAACAGCACCTGTCGAGAATGTGTAAGGTCACTTTTGCTTGGAATGTTACCTAACATCCAGACAAATCGTTGAAGGAAGTCCTGCTCAAGGGTGAGACTACAATATCTGAGGTAGCGGAAGGAGCAGAAACGGGAAGCTAACTCAAGGAAAGTTTCCCCACGGTGCTCAGGAAGCTACACGTAGCCTGAACATGGCATAGCGGAGAGCATAAAGGAGCATGAACCTGATTCGAGTTAGTAGACCTGCTTAATCCAATGTATCCTGGTTATGGGGTCTTCCATCGTAACATAGCAAGAGTTCTGGTATTGATGCTGTTCCACTTCCCTCGCTCGCCTCTCCATCTCAGGCGTCACAGGGTAGATAGTCCTTTTCTCAGGGTCATCCGCCAGCCAGCCCCTAGTCGTACCATGCGCTGCAGAGAACATCTCCACCTGTCCTGTGGGCTTGTCGATCTCTGTCCCTGCCCAGACCTTGGATAGTTCATCCTGCCAGAAGGAACTCAGGGGATTTTCCAACATACCCTGCCATCTGATTCGTGGGGCCACTACATAGGTTCGCATCCTCACCTGCTCGCACGAAGCTCCCTCAGCGCAATATCTGCACTTCCCACAGCGTGGTATCTCTCCGAATCTTTCTTCCGCCTTAATCATCATCTGGGTGAACACATCGTTCTGCCTCTTCCCTGCAAACTCAAGTAAGTATGGCGGACGCTTGACCATGAAACCATCGAAGAATGGCAGATAACGACTCAGCACCAGCTTGGGGAAGTGGAAAGCAAGCAGCAGTATCTGATTGCGATGCCCTGGCAGGGAGAGGAAGTTCACCACGTACTCTCTGGCTTTGGTGTCCTCTATGGGCAATTGTAGCCCCGCCTCATCAATGAATATCATGGCGTTCTCCAGCGTGGCACATTCGTCCGGATGTTCTTTAATGACAAAGTTCTTGGGTAATAGGTACTGCTTGTCCCTGGGCAAGCCCACCACCGCAGGCAGCAAGTCGTACTTATGGCTGTACCTCTCCAGAAGCCAGTACGCCAGCGCAGACTTCCCTGTCCGCTTGTCACCCATAATGAGGAAAGTGCTCTCACGAAGAATCACGTTATCCCACACAGTTCCCGACTGGTCGGCCTTATCTCCCATCCCCAGTCTCTCCAGAAATTCATTCACTTTGTCTGCGTCCACTTTGCCTCCTCTTGTTAGACTGATTTGTAGCTGCTTACGTCTACCTTAAGCCTTTTTCAACTGACAAACCTGCTCTAAGGTGTTCTCTGCCATTCTCATGTTGCCCTGTGCACTCTCTGCTATGAACTGCAAATGGCGAGAGTCAGGGCTTATGCCCACGCTCTTACAGATGGACTCCAACTTCTCTCTTATCTGCTCTGGCTTCAGCTTGACAAAAGGGAACATCTGGCAGCGCGAAACGGCGGTATCAGGTATCTTCTCCAGATGTGTGGTGCACAGGATAATGACCAGGTGAGGCGGTGGTTCTTCCAGCAGTTTCAGCATCCCGTTCCAGGCCGCTTCGGTAAGCTGGTGACATTCGTCTATGATATACACCTTGCGCTTCCCCATCGGGAAAAGGTGAGCTCGATAGGCAAGCTCCTTTACTTCGTCAATCCCCCTGAAGCGAGCCCCGTCAATTTCCAGCACGTCCCAATGGCCGCCCTCTCGAATCAGCCTGCACGACTGGCATTGACCGCAAGGCTCACCATCCCCGTCCATGCTCTGGCAGTTGAGCGCCATCGCTAGAACCCTGGCAGTGGTGGTCTTGCCCGTACCGCTTGGCCCGCACAGCAGGTAGGCATGATGAAACGTGTTACCCTTAGCCTGGTTTATGAGTATGCTGGTAACCTCGTCTTGCCCCTGGACATCAGCAAACTTCATTGGTCTATACGTCTGATAGAAGCTCATATTGTCACCCCCTATCTAGTAAGGAGAGCGCTATCAATTGCCCCATCTCGCACTCTCTTTCTCTCAATGATGATCCTCCCGTCCAAGGCCGTCAGTTGGACATCCACGCCGTAAGGAAAGCCCTCTCTGACTAGCCATTTACCGGCTACTCGAATAGAGGGCACATAGCCATTATTTTGAGGGAAGGAGACTACTTTAAGATTGCGTCGTCTCATGGCTTACCCGGCCTTGTGGCTGATCTCGCACTGGCTCTAATCGCTACCATCTAATATTGCACAATTTATCCTTTTGTTCATTAGGAGGATGAACCTTCATTCCCTAATAATGTTCGGCGGCGCTGTTTCTCAGTGGACAGGCGTTTCAGTAGATACGGGGCACGCGTTCGCCTTAGCCGAGCCCGCCAATCCCTCTATCTCCCGCCATAAAGGGCGAGGCGCGGGTTTGACCAGGCAGCATCACCAGCCTGCCGTCCCGCTGTTGTGAGACGGAAATACTTTCGTGATGGCCCTGGTGGGTAATGGTCTTGGAAGGCTGAAGGCTCTTCTCGACCCGTAGGCTCGACCCATTCCAAACGCTGGAGATTGGAGAAGTAAACAACGAAGGAGTGAAAGCGACAACTGGTGGCCTTATAGGGAAGACGGGCCAGGAATCTTTCAGTTAGCCTCTCGATCTCCTCAGGACTTATGGCACGCCTTTCGCGCCTGGCTCGTCGCTCTTCCTCTCTGGTAGCCCTATCTAAAGCTATGGCTTCGAGAAGGGCTGTCTTGTAGTGGTAAAAGATGTCTGCCTGGGGAGCGCCGACATCGGGGTCTATCTTGGCCGAGCCATTAGGACCGTGTCCGAGGAGGAATTCCCTGATAAACCAGGCACAGCCAAAGGGGCGCAGAAAACCGCCTCTAGCCGGCCTTAGCGGTTCGACCACCGGAACCCTCCTTCACTCAAGGTAATCAGGAAGTCCTCTTGTCCCAGAGCTTTTGATACCATTCTTTGTGCTCTTGTCCAGAGACCTTTCTGTATTTGGCAGTGGTGTTAAAGCTGGAGTGCCCCAAATGCTCTTGAAGCAACCTGAGGCCATCACCGGAATCATCTACCTTTACAGCATGCACCGCGAAGGCATCTCTCAGCCTGTGCGGGCTCACCCCATGTACTTTACCTGTCTCCGGATTAGTCAGGTCGGGAAGTTCAGCCCTATCAGCACATTCCCTTACTATCTGCCAGGCACGATGCCGGTTAATTCTGAAGATGAGGCCCTTTGTTTTATCCCTGGTGATGAAGTCACGAAGCATCTCTAAGGTATCGGTATCAACAGGTAAAGTTCTTACCCGGCGGTGCTCTCTTTCCTGGGCTAGCGCCTTTTCGACGCTATCGCCGCAGATCGGGCAGAATTTATGGCTTTTGCCCAGTCTTGCTCCGCACTTCGGGCAGGAAAGCTTTAGCCGGGCCTTGAGATGCTCTATACTGACCGTGCCCTGGGCAAAGTCTATATCTTCCACCTTCAAGGCCAAGGCCTCACTAATGCGGCAGCCCAATCGAAACAGGAGCCTGATAAGCAGCCTGTCTCTGAAGCAGGTGGCCGCTTTCTCCAGACCTTCTACCTCTTCCTCGTCAAGATAAGCCTTCATTTATTGTTCACCGTTGCCCGTTAGCTTCTGCCATCGGTATCATCGAGCCTCTTCTCAAGGAGGGGCGCTGCCCATGTATAACTTGAGGAGTTCTTCAAGGCTAAGGCTACAAACCTTGTGTTGAACAGTGCTCAAGATGAAGGGAAAAGGGGCAGGATCCCGGCATGTGGTACAGACAATATCTACTGTTTGCCCTCTGAGCAGTACACCTATCTGTGAAGGACTCAGATCAATGGCAAGCTTGCCACTGCACTTATCGCAAATGAACCACCATGTGCCTTGTAGCTCCTTCAGCAAATCCTTGAGACTGGCAGTAAGTGCCCTGACCTTAGAAGCAGCGTAGTCTTTCCACTGCGCTGCTTTCATTAGTTCGAGGCGCTTCTCAGCCTCGGCCTCTGCTCTCCTTTCGAATTCAGCGGTCAAGCGCTCATTTACCAGTGCATTAACCTCCGCAAGGTAGTAACTCTTGAACCGATCGGGCCACTGGTCTCTAGCACCTAGAATGCTATCTGCAATCTGACTTGCTCTAGAATCGATGACTTTTGCTATCTCAGAGGGCAAGCCACGCTGCTTAAGCACCTCTACCAGCCTTCCATAGACTAGGGAAGGCATCTGTGACTGGATATCCCTCTCCAGTTCCTGGGAGCGCTCCTGCGCCTTCCTCTCAATCTCCTCTACCTTTGCCTGTAGAAACTGATCTCTCATCTCCTCCAGAGTAAGTTCACCACCCTCAGGGAACTTCATCCTCAATTCTCTCAGCGACGACAGTTCCTGCTCAGCCTCACCCAGCCTACCGGACAGCTCATTAACCTCGCCCCGGGTTTTGGTGAGGCCTGAAGAAAGCTCGCCGTTTGCGTGCATTTCAGTTTTTAGCTGTGCTTCGAGCTTGGCTACCTTTTCTTTCAACTGGGTTGCTTCCGCGGTCAGGGAGTCCCGCTCCTCTTTCACTTGGGAGTAATATTTCAGCGCCTCAAGGTCTCGGAGATACGCTTCCATCTTCTGGAATTCATTTGCCACCATATGCCCGTCCTTCAGTGAGGGTAATTAGGCACCAGACAAGTAGATCAGCAAGTTCTACATCGGTGTTCTCACTGATACGGTGATACTTTTCCACGATGTGCCGTGGCGGCTTGAGCTTGGGGTTAAACGTCCTTGAACACCAGACCAGGGCAACGGCCAGATATTGACTTACGACCAAGGCTGGCAGTTCTTCAACGAGTGCTGCCACGGCTTCTTTTGATAGTGGTAGGCTACCAAAATACCTGGCAAGCTTGAGTTCCTCTTCGTATCTCCCGACTTCGGCCTTGATATCTCCCCACCTCTGTACGTCTTCTAGGAGAATGCGGTCAACATTCCGCACCTCCTGAGTGACAGCAACCGAGGCCTCCTTGACTTCCTTGATGGCCGACTCTTTAAGCTCACGAATCGTTGTCTTTATTCCCGTTTCCTCCGCCCGAAGCCCCTCCACGACCCTGGTACGCTTACGTTCTTCTTCCTCCAGCCTTTTCAACTCCTCCGTGCGGGAGGCAATGCCCTTTGTCAGTCCCCCCATCTCTATGATCTCCCTTTCCAGCTCATTGTGTTCCAAGCCCGACTTGGACAGCACCCGGCAGTACGAGGCGACAGCCGAAGGCGCGACGCCCTTCTTCTTCAGGGAGACCAGGGACTTAACTGCCTCCTCTGCTTCGCTAGGGGATAGCCCTAACCTGGATATGATGTGCTGCAAGGAATCTTTTTGTGCCTGAAGGCTGGCTACCTCCCGCTCTAGCTGTTCTCTCTTTCTCTCAACACCAAGTAGTGCCCCATATTTAATAAGGTCTTTGAAAAACCTGGTCCTCAGCGCCTCCGGCGTGAGGCTCTGGCTCGAGGCTATCTCGTCCAGCTTGACTCTTAGTGCCTCCAGTTCGCCTTTGCCAAAGCCGAGCCCTTCAAGGGCTTCTACGTGTGGCCGCAGGGCTTTGATCTTGTCATTCAACTCCTCTACCTCCCTATTCAGTAACTGTCGGCTCCCCTCCAGTCGACTGTCCTCATTTCTCAGCGCCTCACATCGGGTAGATAGCTCGGCTGTCTCCCTCTCCAGACCCTGCTTTTCTTCGGTCAGCCTCTGGCAGTCCGCAGTGAGAGCAGCCTGGGTTTTTTCCAGCTCCTTCTTTTCCGACCTCAGGTGCTCCACCTCTTGTCCCAAGCTCTTGGACTCGGCACGTAGCGCAGACCACCTGGCTGCCACAGATTCATATGATTCGCCTGTCTCCTGGACGAGCCGGAACAGCTCAAGAGCAGCGGCGGTAAATTCCTGAGAAGGCTCCCCAGCAGGTGACATCTCACGGCACATCTCTACCCAGAGCCATAGCTTGTCTGGAGTTACCCCCATCTCGTTGAGCCTTGAGAAGAAGGCAATGCCCAACAGAGCCTGAGATACCCCGCCACCTTTCTTCCTCAACTCCACAGAAAGGTCGCGCAGGGCGTCCACCAGATCAGCGACCTCGGTAAAGGCTGGGAACCGGCCAGCTCGGAAATCGTTCACCACGTTCACAACAGTCCCTTTCCCCACCGCGGCCTCGGTCGAGATTTGGTCATAGGAGTAGCCTTCCAGATACAATCTCACAATCTCAAGTTTCTTTTTTTCATTCAGTTCCTTCACCTCTTCGCCTCCATGCCCCTCTTGCCGAATGTAAACATGGTCTGCCCCCTTTACAGTGGTGGCATAGCGTTTTGACTATTTGACCGGCCTTTTGAACACTTTTTGACCGAGTTTTTGACCAGGATTGTGAACATCTGACCGCTATTCTGCCCCCGCTATTTGAGCATTCCGCCGAGTGGGATTGACCTAACGTGGCGGCAGGCACAGCGCTGACGATTTGCTGGAGCAGAACCCTAAGGATTTCCAGCGGTTTCCTTGTTACAACCTTTTGGCTTATGATGTGGCGGAGGGGAAGAGACCGAAGGCTGGCCCCCGCTAGCCTCCTTTCTGATCTTTGCTCCTCTTCCCCTCCATGACTTGTTGAAGGCATTGCTTCGGTGGTCTGCCACCCCGAGTGCCCCACTCTGCGAAACGATCCCAATGGAGTTCCTTGGTCCGCTGCCCACCTCTCCTGCCGATTTTGCGGAAATGGTCTGTGCCATATTTAGAAAGGGTTTTCAGGCCACCCCTTCTGCCCATCTCTTCAACACTTAACTCTGCCATAAGCCTCCCGCCGATATGGCGAGCAGTTGCTACCTTATTAATATCATTGCTATAATAAAGTTAAGAGGATACAAACACGTGTGAAATGGAGTATTGCTATAAAAATCGTCACCTGGTGTTGTGGAGTTTGCTTCTCTCACCCTGTGCGTCGAACCCTGAGCAGGTCGAGCACCTGCAACAACTATGGGTAGACATCTGGCAGCGGAGAAGTGAGCAGCGCAGAGAATGGACAGCCAAGGTGCCATTGTCTGTCCCCTTGGGCCTTACAGGGACCTATGCTCTCATCCAGGGTTACGGTTGCGTCGAGGGTGATTATGAGATTCTCGGCTTGGCGCCAGAACCAGAATTGTTGTTATGTTTCGACAAGGTACTACAAACGCCTACATACAAGGTTAAGGGGGAATTGACGGCAACCACGAAACGGCGTCTGGAGAGCTGGTTAAAGAAGGCTTACCCACAGCGGTTCAGACACCCTGGTCCGGTAAAAGGGTTACCTATATCGCGGGGCGAGATATTGCTGATAGGAAGTCCTGTACTTAGGGAAGCCATAAAGGAATTGGTGGTAGAAGCTACGGTGCAAGAAACGGTTGCTGCTGACCCGCGCTATTCTTCTACTACGGACGGATTGAAAGTGTTACGTCATGATGCGCAGACGCGGTTCGAGGAGACGCTCAAAGTATATCGTGGGCGCAAAAAACGTTCTTTGGGGCAAGCCGCAACTGGGATGCCCGTCGTCCTTGTCACCAGCGAACTTGATCCTCACTACATCGTAGTTAAAGGTCGCCGGATGGCCTATCTGCCCGTGCTCGGCCGCACATAGACGCGCCGATGGAACGACGCACCTTCCCGCTTCTAACCATCAGCCTACCTCAGCCCTAGTCGCTCGACTGGTTTGGCTCTGTCAAGGGCGGCAAGCGCTTCCTCTAACTTCAATCCCATGGTATACCTTCGGGTCATCGCCAAGTCTTTATGGCCGAGCAAGAGCTGCAACAAGAAGGGATCTTTGATTTCTCTCAACGTGTTTAACGCCCAAGTGTGCCGCAGTTTGTGAATAGCCCCAGGACAGTTGACCCCCGCCCGCTTCTTGATTCTTCTAAAGGCAATATGGAGTCCGTTCACCGTAAGTCTTTTCCCTTCCTCCGTGAGCCAGAGCCAGTCGCCGGCTCTGCCATATCGTTTGGCACGCTCATCTCGGAGAGCCAAGTATTTCCAGAGAGCCTTCTTAGTCACGGTATCAAAGCCGATCACACCTTCTTCACCTCCCTTTCTGAGCACCTTTGCCCTGCCTCGCCTCAAGTCCAAATCCAGGAGGTGGAGGTTAGCCACCTCACGGAACCTTCCCCCACTGGCAAGATAAAGCAGAATGATTGCTTTGTTCCGTGCGCCCAGAAAGCTAGCCCCATCCTTGAAGTCATAGTCGCAAACCGCAAGCAGCTTTGTCAGCTCTCCGGCTGTGTATGGTTCGACCGGCTTCTCTTTTGGCGGCTTCGGCTTGATATTGGAGAGGGGGGTCTTCTCTAGAAACCCTTCTGATACGGCCCAGTTGAGGAAGCGCCTCAAGGTTCGGTAGTAGCGCCAGCCGCCTGTCTTTGAGGACTCTCGGCAGTTCTCTGAGCCATTCCCCGTGGTTCCCCAGCGGTTCCTGGCGTTGCCAGCATAGGCTAGGAATTCTCTAACTTTCCAGGAATCTATTCCTTGGGGATCATCAGGCCAATTGTGCTCCGACGCGTACCACAGGAAGCGCCGTAAATTGCCTTGGTAGTAATCAACAGTGGAGGGCTCCCTCCCGTCCACCTGTAGCGCGAAGATGAACCCCTGCACCAAGGCCGACAGGGGCAATTGGGATTTATTCCCCATGTCTTTTTGCGGGGGCCAGCCAATACGACTTCTCTTGGGAAGAGGTCTTTGGTCTGAACCAAGTTTGCCTAGCCTTAAGCTTTGGCAAAGGCCTTTGGTCTAGAAGCCTTCTTCCCTGTGTATGGTGGTAGCGGAGGGATTTGAACCCCCGACCAAGGGCTTATGAGTCCCCTGCTCTACCGGCTGAGCTACGCTACCATAGGAAAATATGATAGCACCGGAGATACAGTGTAGTCAACGTTAGAAGGTGTTCGAGGCTGCCCTATCTGTTGCTGAGAAGTGCTACGACCCTGTCCAGTATCTTGTCAGCCACCTCTGATTTGAGCATTAGCGGAAGCTCCTCCGCCTTACCATCGCGGCCTATAAATGTCACACGGTTGGTATCGGTATTGAATCCGCTGTCTTTTGCTGTTATATCATTTACCACAATAAGGTCAAGCTGCTTCTTCTTGAGCTTCTCGGTGGCCCTAGCTATTATGTCCCCGCTTTCGGCAGCGAAGCCGACCTTGATAATATCTCCCTTCACTTCAGCGAGGATGTCGCCAGTCTTTACTAGTTCAAGATTCAAGGTTTCAGCTTCCCTCTTTATCTTGCCCTCAGTCATGGTGGCAGGCCTGTAATCAGCCACTGCAGCAGCCATAATAAGGACGTCTGCGGCAGCAGTCGCTTTAAGTATGGCGTCTCGCATCTCCTCAGCCGTCCGCACGAGCATTGCATCAACCCCCGGCAGAACTGGGAGCGACGTCGGCCCCGTAACCAGAGTCACCACTGCACCCCTATCCCTGGCTGCTTCAGCTATGGCATAGCCCATTTTACCGGAGGAACGGTTGCCTATATACCGGACTAAATCGATGGGCTCCTGAGTCCCCCCGGCGCTGACTACAATCTGTTTTTCAGCAAGATCGCCTTTCCTGCCCAGTACGTGGTAGATGATGCCCAGGATCTCCTCGTTCTCAATGAGCCGCCCCATGCCCACCAGGCCCGAGGCCAAGCGGCCATAGCCAGGACCCACTATGGTGAACCCTCGTGAGCGCAGTTTGTTCAAATTCTCCTGTGTTATGGAGTTCTGCCACATGCCAGCATCCATGGCTGGTGCCAGAATCACGGGAGCCCTGGTAGCAAGCACGGTGCTGAACAGCATCTCATCGGCGATCCCTGCCGCCAGTTTGGCAATAGCATCCGCGGTCGCAGGAGCCACAACCACCACATCAGCCCTTTCCGCAAGCGCAACATGCTCTACACTGAACTCGGATGTCGGCTCGAACATATCAGTCACCACAGGTCTGTGAGTGATACTGCGGAAGGTCAGCGGCATCACAAACTGCATAGCAGCCTTGGTCATTATTACATCAACGCATAACCCTTTTTGCGTCAACTTGCTGGCGATATCCGCTGCCTTGTAAACCGATATGCTGCCGGTCACTCCCAAGATTACATTTTTATCCTTGAACACGCTCCCTCCAGATATTTACTGCCTTCCGCTATTCAGCTCGTGGACCAATCTCAGACCCACCAGCGTCAGGTCAGGGTCCAGAACATCGATTACATCGGTCTCTCTGGCGATAGCGCCTGCCAGCCCGCCCGTAGCAATTACCCTCACCTTTCCACCAAGTTCCTTTTTCATACGGGCCACAATCCCTTCGATAAGCCCGACATAGCCGAAAATAATTCCTGACTGCATCGCAGCCACGGTATTTCTGCCGATAGCTTTCTTCGGTCTAGTCAACTCCACGCGTGGCAATTTAGCCGCACGCTCAAAGAGCGCATCGGCGGAGATGCCAATTCCGGGAGCGATGGCTCCCCCGAGGTAATCGCCATCAGCCGATACAGCGTCCAACGTAGTTGCAGTGCCAAGGTCAATAACAATCAACGGACCTCCATAAAGGCGGTGGGCTGCTGCGGCATTGACCACTCGGTCAGCTCCGACCTCGCGGGGATTATCGAGCGAGATGCGAACTCCGGTTTTAATCCCCGTGCCTACCACGAGAGGAGTGACTTTGCAATAACGCTGGCACAATTCGTCTAAAACCGTCACCATAGGCGGAACCGAGCTTGAGATGATAGCCTCGTCGATATCGGAGAAGGAAAGGCCATCCAGAGTCAACAGGTTGAGCAAAATCGCAGCATATTCATCGGCAAGCTTATGGACATCTGTGGAGAGCCTCCAGGTAGCCTTCAGCTTCTCGCCTTGAAAAACACCCAGAGCAATGGTGGTATTGCCAATATCAATTGCCAGTAACATGCTGTCTCTGCCTCCACACTCGCCGGTAAGGTGCCAATAAATTGACGTATATTATAACGAAGTTCGTTTGCGGTTACAATGACTCCCCGGGTAATCCTTGAATTTAAAGCTCAGTCTTCCTGGCTTGTTGGCGCTTGAAGTAGTCCAGACCTTTCTTGGTATCGCTGGCAACCCGAGGTTTGTCGCAGTTGGCAATCCTGTACTTGAATAACCAGTAGGTGAACTCCTGTAGCTGGCCCAAACTCATGGTATCACTTTCGGGGTAGCTTTTATCTTTGCGAAATTTCCGTAGCAGTACCGCCCGGCTGGCTCCGTAGACCCTCTGGTAGCTATCTTCAACTTCTCCCCTGCCCCTGTAAAAGCTATGCGATTGATACTCTTTGCTGATTTCCTCTTCAACTGCCAGAAGAACAAATTTCTCCACAATAACGCCATAGAAGTAGTTGAGATAGGCATGATATTTGGCAGGGCCAATAAGCCTCTTGAAAGCATCCTCGGATAATTCTTCAGGCAATCTGCCGGAAAAGAGCAGGTCGATAAGTTCCTGCTCTGGAATAAGGCCGTCCACCTCCTGGCAGAGACGCTGCGCCAGAAGAAGCCAGTCGAATGCCTCGCCGGCGATTAAGTAGCAGTAATGATATTCGCCATGGCTTTCCTCAGGCCAGCTCCAGAGCCCGATAGCCTCAAGCAGGGCAATATGCCAGGGCTTTCCACTGGCGATGGCTTGCTTCAAGTGCTGTACCGCCTCGCTGTCGCCGACAGTGGTCACCGAACAAGGATTTGTACTATCTTGAGCCATTTAACCCGCCCTGTTGAATAGGCAGCAATCCCTATTTCATGAGGTCGTTTAGCAATGAGTCTACCATACCGACGAAAGTCGGTATCCAGATACCTTCACCGTAATTTTAAAGCTGGGTTTTCTGGATTCCGTGTCAAGCACGGAATGGTAATTGTGTTTCTAAACACCCTCATTTCATGATTACCACGAACAGATTATCATCCCACATATGAGCCGATTTCGCAACAGCCGGATTCTTACCGCCCCCTATTCTGCTTGAAGAATGCCTCCACTTCGCTCAGGCTCCCGGCGTTCAAGATATGCCCGGCCTCACACCAGCCCCGCCGCGCCACCCCGACCCCGAACCGGATCAGCTCTAAATGCCCCGCTCTATGAGCATCGGTGCAGATGACCAGTTTCACCCCGAGCTCTTTCGCCCGCAGCACATGTATATCCTTCAGATCCAGCCTTTCGGGCATGGCATTTATCTCCAGCGCTGTGTTCGTCCTCACCGCAGCCTTGAAAACCTCCTCCAGGTCGACATCTATTGGCTCGCGCTCTCCAATCAGTCTGCAGGTCGGATGTGCCAGTATATCTATATGAGGGTTTTCCATAGCACGGATAATCCTCCTAGTCATCTTGTCCTTATCCTGCCCCATCGCAGAATGCACGGCAGCAACTACAACATCAATCTCGCTCAAAAGCTCATCTGGATAATCAAGAGCACCGTCTGAACGTATATCCACCTCGATTCCAGCGAACAAGCGAACTCCCTTCAGCTTGCGTCCTACCTCCTTTATCTCAGCCATCTGCTGTCTCAGCCTTTCCTCATTCAGACCATGAGCGATACCCCTGCCTGCTGAGTGGTCGGTAATCGCCATGTACTTATAGCCGCGAGCTTTGGCAGCGTTCGCCATTTCCTCAATAGTGTCATGGCCGTCGCTCCAATCCGTATGGACATGAAAGTCCCCCTTTATATCGGCAACCTCTATAAGGCGAGGCAGCGCTTTTTTCTCGGCCAGTTCTATCTCATTGCGCGCTTCTCGCAGCTCTGGAGGGATATACTGGAGCCCTATCCTCTGGTAAAAAGCCTCCTCAGTAGTAAATTTCTCTACTTTTCCCGTCTTCACCACAGTGATTCCATACTCGCTCAGGCTCAGTCCTTGCTTTACCGCCCTTTCCCTCAGAGCTACATTATGGTCTTTGCTGCCGGTGAAATGCTGAAGCAGCGAGCCAAAGGAATCGTGCTCCACCATCCTCAGGTCTACCTGAAGGCCGTTCTTGACGATAACGCTGGCCTTGGTTGGCCCCTGCGCCAGGACCTCCTCCACCAAAGGAAGACGTACAAATGCTTTAATGACGCTCTCAGGGTCATCGGCCGTGCCCATGATATCAATGTCACCTATAGTCTCCTTGAAACGACGCAGACTGCCTGCTGGGGTCAGGTTGTGCGCCCCCGTCTGCTTTTTCAGAGCAGCTATAATTTCCTCAGCCAGCGGCAGTGCCTCGCCCAATGGGATGCGCCTGTCCTTGCGACGCAAAGTCTGGATATGGCGGAGTATGTTCTCCGCAGTCTTATCGCCCAGACGATACAGCGAAGCTACTTTGCCCTCTTGAATTGCCTTCTCTAGCTCGTCCGCATTAGATATTTCCAGCTCCTTGGAGAGGCGTAGAGCAGTTTTGGGGCCGACGCCGGGGATTGTCATCAAGTCAACAATGCCTTTGGGGAACTCAGAGCGGAGTTTTTCGTAGGGTTCGAGTCTGCCGGTGGTCAATAGCTCGGTTATCTTCTGAGAAATGGCCTCTCCGATGCCGGGGATTTCGCGGAGCCTGCCCTCTTTCATCACCTGCTCAAGCTCTTCGGGCAGGGTTTCGATAGCGCGGGCTGCCTTCTGGTAAGCCCTGATTTTAAAAGGGTTATCCTCCTTCAGTTCGAGGAGGTCGGCCATGTCCCGAAACACCTGAGCGATGGCCGCATTGTTCATAGCTTACCCTTGCCAAAAGTCTATCCTAAAACGAAACCGATTCCGTTCGCCCTTTAACTCTTTCGGGCAGACACGTTGGTCTGCCTCTACACCTTATCTTTCCCGCAGCACTTCTTGTATTTCTTGCCGCTGCCGCAGGGGCAGGGGTCGTTACGCCCTATCGCCTTCCCCACAGGGACTTTCTCTCGTTCCTTTGGCTTTTCCTGTTTCACTATGCCTACATGATAAATAGTATGCACGATATCGTGGCGTACGCCTGACATCATGTTCTGGAACGTCTCATGCCCCTGAGTCTTGTAGGCCACCAGCGGGTCTCTTTGAGCCAGAGACTGAAGTCCGATGCCCTGCCGCATGTTCTCCATGGTAGTCAGGTGCTCCACCCAGTGGCTGTCAATGGCGCGCAGCATCACCAGCCTCTCCACAACCCTCATATTCTGCGGTTCGAGCTCTTTCTCACGCTCTGCATAAAGTGACTCGGCATATTCCTGAAGCTTCTCCTCAACATCCTTGCGGCTCATCTTGGAAAAAGCGTCTTTGCTGAGCTGAGGAGGTAAGGGAAGAATCGCGTTAACTCCGGCAACAAGTCCATCCAGGTCCCAGTCATCGCTGCGCTCGTCACCGAGGTGGTTAGCGACTACATCTTTCAGCGCATCTCTGACCATTTCCTGAATATTCGCTTTAAGGTCCGCCTCGCATATTATCTTCCTGCGCTCTTCATAGATCACCTCGCGCTGCGTATTGACCACGTCGTCATAGTCCACCAGGTGTTTGCGGATATCGAAATGATAGGCTTCAACCTTGGTCTGAGCGTTTTCGATTACCTTGCTCACCATACCGTGTTCCAGCGGCGTGTCTTCATCCAGCCCGGCCCATTCCATAAACCCCTTAACACGATCGCCGCCAAACCGGCGCATTATATCGTCCTCCATCGACACATAGAAGCGCGAACTTCCGGGGTCACCCTGGCGTCCTGCACGGCCCCGTAACTGATTGTCTATGCGCCTCGCCTCATGGCGCTCCGTGCCTACGATATGCAGCCCGCCCTTTTGAACTACTTTATCATGCTCGGCCTGCCACTCCTTGGGGTCTCTTTCCTCAGGATTGCCGCCCAGAATTATGTCCACGCCGCGCCCTGCCATATTCGTAGCGATAGTAACAGCATTCAAACGCCCGGCCTCAGCCACTATCCCTGCCTCTTTCTCATGATACTTAGCATTTAGCACCTGATGCTGAATGCCTTTCTTCAGCAGCATCTGGCTCAGGTGCTCTGACTTCTCGATGGAGACCGTGCCCACCAGCACCGGGCGCCCCTCTTTATTCATCTCCTCGATTTCCCTGACCACCGCCCGGAACTTGGCTTCCTCATTCCTATAAATCTGGTCTCGATACTCCTCGCGAATCAAGTCCTTGTTTGTAGGTATAACCACCACATCGAGCTTATATATCTTGTCGAACTCCTCGGCTTCAGTCACTGCCGTGCCGGTCATCCCGGCGAGCTTATCATACATTCGGAAATAGTTCTGGAAGGTAATTGTGGCCATCGTTATACTTTCTCGCTGAATTTCCGCACCCTCCTTGGCCTCTATAGCCTGGTGTAGCCCTTCGGAGTAGCGGCGGCCGAACATCAGCCTTCCTGTGAACTCGTCAACAATAATGACCTCTTTCTTCTTACGTCCATCTTCGACCACTTCCCTGACCACATAATCACGGTCTCTTTTATATAAAGCGTGTGCCTTCAGGGCATTATCTATATAATGAGTGAGGCCATAATTGGCAGGGTCATACAGATTGGGTAAATGAAGCCATTGCTCCATTTTGGCGATCCCACTCTCGGTCAGATTTACCTCGCGCGTTCGCGCCTCCTCAACCCAATCCTCGCCCTCCCGCAGCCGGGGGATCAGCCTGGCAAAAGTATAATATTTCTGAGTAGATTCCTCTGCAGCGCCACTGATGATGAGCGGTGTTCGCGCTTCATCGATAAGGATGTTGTCTACCTCGTCCACAATGGCGAAGTTGAGGTCGCGCTGCACGCACTGGGAGAGATCGGCCACCATATTGTCCCTGAGGTAATCGAAACCAAACTCGTTGTTCGTGCCATAGGTGACATCGGCTTCGTATGCCTGGCGGCGCGTGATAGGACGCAGGTGCTTCAGCATGACATCTTCGGATTCGTAAGCAGGGTCAAATAAGAAAGCAGCCTCGTGCTGAATGGAGGCTACAGATATGCCCAGCGCGTTGTAGATAGGCCCCATCCACTGGGTATCGCGCTTAGCCAGGTAATCGTTCACGGTTACCACATGAACGCCATCGCCGGTCAGCGCATTCAGGGTAACAGGTAAAGTAGCCACCAGGGTTTTACCTTCACCGGTCTTCATCTCGGCTATCTTCCCCTGGTGCAAAACAATCCCACCCAGTAACTGAACATCGAAGTGGCGCTGCCCCACTTCCCTGTCAAGGTTAGCATCGAAATGGCGTGGCCCTAGTTTGCGATTGGCAGCTTCGCGGACTGCAGCGAATACCTCGGGCAATAGAGAGTCCAGCGACTCCCCATTGGCGACACGTGCCTTAAACTCAGCCCCCTTCGCCTTCAACTCCTCGTCGCTGAGCTTCTCAAACTCCGCTTCCAGAGCGTTTATCTTATCGACTACAGGCTGCAGCCGCCTGAGCTCCCGCTCGTTGGAATCGCTGATAAAGCTAATGATCCGTTTGAACATCTATCCCCGTCCTACCTCCTCATTGATAAAGAAACCATCTCATAACCCCAATCTCATTTTATCACTTAACCATACTACCTGCGCATACCGCTAAGACGATGCCATAACTTGGCAACTTCCTTTTCTCTACTGGAACATTGCGCCTACTGAAAGGCCACCGTGAATGCGATGTATCGCCTCCCCGATTAGAGATGCCACAGAAAGAACAGTGATTTTTTCTACCCTTTTTGCGTCCGGCACCGGCACAGTATCTGTAACTACCAGTTGCTCGAGTCGGCTCGAAGCAACACGCTGCACCGAAGAGCCGGATAGTATAGCATGAGTACAGCAAGCATAGACCTCGGTAGCGCCATACTCTTTCAAAGCTGCGGCAGCACCTGTAATCGAGCCGCCGGTATCTACTTCGTCATCAACAAGCAGTGCACGTTTTCCCTCTACTTCACCGATGATGGTCAATGTCTCTGATTTATCCGCATTTCCAATTCTACGTTTCTCGACTATTGCCAGGGGGGCATGGAGCCTGGCAGCAATGTCCCGTGCGCGCTTACTGATGCCAATATCCGTGGCCACTACTACAAAGCTATCCACCGCTTTCTCCGCGAAATAGTCAGTGAGAATATACATGGCAGTCAGCTCATCCACCGGGATATTAAAAAAGCCCTGTATCTGTCCGGCGTGAAGGTCTATAGTCAGCACCCTGTTAGCTCCGGCCACAGTGATTAAGTCTGCTACCAATCGGGCCGTTATGGGTACCCTGGGCTGGTCTTTTTTGTCGGTACGGCTGTAGCCAAAATAAGGCATCACCGCTGTAATCCTTCCTGCCGAGGCGCGCTTCATGGCATCGATCATTATCAAAAGTTCCATAAGATTCTTGTTAACAGGAGAACATACAGGTTGGACGACGAAGACATCACGCTCTCTAACATTCTCCAGAATCTTAACAAAGATATTCTCATTGCTGAATTCGAACACCTCCGCCTTGCCCAGGGGGATCGTCAAGTAATCGCAAATTGCCTGGGCCAAATGCTGATGAGCATTACCACTGAAGACCTTCAACTCGTCGAACACCTTTGTCCCCCCTTACAAGTAGTTGCACAGCTAATTTTACCAGACAACTATAGCACAAACGAATTATACGAGCAATCAAGTTCGGCTTTAATGCATATAGGTTTTCTAGCCTTTAAATTCATGCTTGCATACAAGCTCTTTGTAGAAAATTCATAAAAGCCCGTGTTGCTGGGGAAGGAGCAATCAAACGTTAAATTTACCGCTTTGCTTCACGTACTATCTTATCGATAACAGGAGTAATATCCCTGGAGGTATCAACGGCAAAGTAGTTGCGGCTAATCCGTTCCACCCTCGTCTTCATCCTCTGATAAATACTCCAACCGGCGTCTGACTTGTCTTCTGGGTTAATTCTTTCTACTCTATCTTGAAGACGCTGCCGCACCAGTTCCCGGGGCGATTCCACCTGTACCAGGATAAGCTTTGCTTGAAGACGCTGAGCTATGCGGTATAGAGGTTCCCGGTGATGCTCGACAAGATTAGTGGCATCGAGGATGACTGATATCCCGCTGCCTAGGTATTCCTCAATAAGACGGTGGCACGCGGCAAACAGACGGCGGCTCTCTTCAGCGCTGTAAGTCGGAGTAGAGAAAATCCGCTTGCGCAAAGCATCGCTTTCTACGATAACGCTGGGCAACTGCTCTGCCAGCTTACGGCTGAAATAAGATTTCCCGGTGCCAGGTAAGCCGCTGACTATAATAAGCGATGGTTTAGCTACAGGCTCCGGAGTTTCGCCCAGTGCCTTTTTTAGTTCTTTTACGTCCCTAGCTACTTTATCTGCGTCCATTATCCCATCATAATTCAAAAGCTCTCATCAAAACAATAGTACCGACCTACATGGAACCAAAATATAAGGACATCGCACATACGATGCCCTCCTAGCAGAATTCTCCTATATTTCGCTTCTATCAAAGAGAAAACGGTTTATCAACATACTATTCTTCCACGACGGTTTGTGCAAGTCCTCTCTCAATCCGCCGGTAAGCCTTCTAATTATAATCAATACAAAAAGTGCAACAAAAGCGTATATAACTTCTTTAGGTTGGCCCACCAACCAAGCAGCCAGAGGCATCACAGCGAAACCTATACCCATACCAAGAGGCAGCGCTAGACTAGGCGGCCCACCGAACTTGAGTTTCTCGTTCAGATTCTGGTTTCTCTGCAGAAACCTGGGAATTGTTCTAACAGCGGCGCCTATTGCCACAGGTATGAGGGCTATCAGCATGGCATACGTAGCCAGTGCACCTGACATAGCCAGGCCTATACTATTACCCCTCTCTCCATCAAACTTTAAGAATACCGGCCACATCTGCCCCATTACTGTCACCACACCCGCAGTAGCAACCCACCCGGGGTCGAAGCCACCTACGTTCCGAGCAAGCAAAACCACGATGACCGCTTTGGCAAAATCAAAAGTCACGCCTATAAAACCTTCGACTCGCCCCACATGTCGCCACAGGGCGATATGCATATCCTCATACTGCCTGAGGTCCACCCCGTGAAGCCTGCCCAACAGATACAGCAGGGGAAACGAGCCCAATAAATAAGACCCAATAATAAGAGCCACTTTATCCCACATCATTATCCTCCTCGCCGTAAAAAGCGAGAGCTATAATTCCGGGACCGGCCTGCACACCCATGGTCGGTGCAAAATCTGTTATGTACAGCTCGACACACTTGAAACGAGACTCTATCCGCTCTCTCAAGGCTTCAGCCTCTTTTATTACATTGGCGTGCATGATATTAACATGAACTGGCTTCCCGCCAGTTTTCTCCTCCATGATCTCCAACAAACGGTTCACAGCCCTGGGTTTGGTTCTGGCTCTCTCTAATAAGCCTATCCCTTCATAAGAAAACGTCAAGATAGGATTTATCTTCAGCATAGAGCCTGCCCAGGCAGCTATCCTGGGGATACGGCCAGCCCTGGCTAAATAGTACAGAGTATCCAGCACAGCAATCATGTTTACCCTGGGTATCATCATCTCAGCAGTACGAGTTACCTCCGCCAAATTCTTTCCTGAGGCAGCAGCCCTCGCTGCCGCTAGCGCCACAAACCCCTGCGCACCCCCGGCGGTCCGAGAGTCAACAACATTCACTACAAGTCGGGGAAGCTCCTCCGCCGCCATCTGCTTCGCCTCGATTGCTGAATTGAACATCATGCTTATGTCCGAGCATATAGTAACACATACGATAGCATTTACCGACTTGCTAAGTTCTCTATAGACCTGAATGAAATCCCCCGGGGTAGGCGAAGAAGTAGTAGGAACACTCTTGGTAGTTTCCAGAAGCTGATAAACCTCTGTCGGAGTTATGTCGATTCCATCCCGATAGACGTTGCCATTTATTATGAGACTTATCGGCACAATTTTAATGGCATATTTCTCCGCCAACTCTCTGGGTAGACAAGAGACACTATCTGTTACTACAGCGACACTACTAATAATAGCTCTCTCTCCTCACTTAAGCTACTACCTCGAATTACCAGTATAAAAGCTGAGCCCGATTGTACCAGGCCCGGTATGTGTGCCTACTACAGGCGTAAAATCAGTGACGTAGAACTCAAGACAATTGAACTGCGATAGAATATCAGCCTTGAGTCTTTCGGCCTCTTCCGGAACACCGGCGTGCATCAGATTCACATATATTGGCTTACCCCCGCTTCGCTGTCTCATTATATCCAGCAACCGCTGGATCGCCCGTTTCCTGGTACGACAGCGTTCCAGCAGACGCACCTCGCCTGTAGCATCCAGAATAGGCTTGATCTTAAATAAGAAGCCGGCCCACGCTGCCGCTTTTGGAATACGTCCACCTTTGGCCAGATAGTAAAGCGTGTCCAGCATCGCGATAGCATTGACTCTACCCATCATATCATGTGCAGCCTGCACAACCTGAGATAAATCTTTGTCTGAGGCCGCTTCTCGAGCCGCCGCTTGGGCTATAAATCCCTGAGCCAGCGCCGGACTGCGAGAAGGGAATATATTTATGTTAACCTGAGGTAATTTCTCCCTCGCCATCTCCCTGGCCTGAGTTGCCGAGTCAAACGCCATGCTCAAATTGGGGGGAAGTGTTATGCAGAGGATGTCACTTGCTTGCTTGGCTACCTCCCGAAATGCCTCCAGATACTCACCTGGCGATGGCGACGAGGTGGTAGGAACCTTTTTCGCCTTCTTCAAAAGCTCATAGAATTCCTGTGCTGTTATATCCACCCCATCTTTATAGGAGCGGTCTTCAAAGATGAGTATCAATGGCAGTATATGTATGCCGTATTGCTTAACCACCTCCTTGGGCACGCACGCACTGCTATCAGTAACAACAGCAACCCTACCCATTAAAGGTCTGAAGTCCCCGTCTTTTCAACGCTTCTCCTGTCTAATCCAAACAGTCAAGTAGCCATCAAGCTGCGCTTCTTCGTCTTCTGCGGATGAACATTGTATCTATTAGGAAAAGAACAATTCCTACCCCGATTAATACCCACGGGATAACGATTGTAAATAACAAGAGCATGCGGGCGGCATCCTTGGCAACACCCATCAGGTCGACAATCGTGCTCTCAGCATACCTGACGTTGGATATCTGAAGAGGCACAATGTTGCCTGCCATACTCATGCTCGTTGTAGTGGTGCTGTCCTGATCGACAACAGTCCCCGTCTTGGGGTCGATCCAAAGGTTGATTGTGGTGCTCATCATCAAGGGAAGCTGACTCTGAGGGTTGACAATTGTAATGTTACCTTCATCTATTCTAAAAAGCACAACTCTCATCCCACGGAATTCTTCATCTCTCACATAGTTTGCCGGTAGTGCCGCATGAGCACCCTCATTCCACAGATCGAAACTGCTCTTGTCCTTCCCCAGACCCCTCGGCGGCCCCCAATATCCAGTCCGGTGCCGCTCATCGATATTCGGTATGAACATAAGGGTATGCGCGTTTATAGCAAGCGTGCTCTCATCACCATATATCGATGAAATATCGGTAGGAGGAGTAGTATCAGTTCTGAAAACTGTGCGCTTTTCATGTATCAGCAAGGCTCCATCATTAGTGCCATTGGCTTTCTGAGCCAATGTCTGTGAAATGGGGAAAAAGTCCATTGACTGCGTAGCAGGGTTTACCACCGTGAAATTACCCTCGAAATAGTAAGTTCGCGCATAACTAGTTGGTACCTTATCTAATGAAGGAAAGATGACTGTGATCCACAATACTCCTAGAATCACCAACACCACCCCCACTATGGACACGACAAACCTTCGCTTCCTTGGTTTTGGGGTAGCCATAGGTCACCTCCTTATTAGTTTTGCTTTCAAGTCCGCTTCGCAGCCTGCCCAAGGCCAGTCTCATCCCAGGCTTCAATCTCGCCTCCATCATGCACTACTCTACTCTGCAATAACCAGGGGCTCAGTAAAAAGACAATAAAACAGAAAGACACAAACAAAGAAATAACAGGATTGAGGTTACTTTCGGCAAAGCGCCAGGCCATTGCCAGAATAAGCAATGTCCCTACCGCAAGCACAGCGGTCTTTAGCAATCGCTGCCTGAGACGGATAAAGGCTCCCGCAGCACCACCCAGGGCGAGAAAGGTAAACGCCACTCCGTGTTCGCTCCCTGGGAGACCTCCTTTGCTGTATGCTGCAAGTCCGGGCCCCTGCTGCAAGGCAAAGAGCCACGCCACAATTGCAGGAAATGGAAGCAGCATAAATGAGGCTAGCAACCAATCCCTGCGTACTATGCAGACTATGGCATAGCCCAACAAACAAAGAGCAACAGGGATATAAGCTGCCATTACCACCCATTGCATGCCACTTCCCAGCATAAATCGGGATAGGCCGTGCCCAACCGCAAGTAGAACCAGAAAAACGATCACGAACAAAGTCAGCAGGGAATAGCCCAGCCAAGAATAGAACCATGAGGGTCTACCATGCCGCCAGGCATAGAGCGTCACCGATATTACCATCAGCGCAGTAGCAGACAGCCAGAAGTTATTTCGCCAGAGATGTAAGCCAAAAGTGATAGCCAGCAAGAAGTGAGGAACAGCCGCCAGCAAAGCCTGGCTCCAGGTCCCTTTGCTGTACACCTCATAAATCTGGCGGCCGAGCGCCTCCGGTACGCCGAATCGCTTTGTCGCCACATCCGCTGCTTCGGTGGTAGAGTAACCGGCCTGGCACAACTCACCTATCTCGTCCTCAAAATGGGTCTGAAGCTCACGAACAATTTCGCTCTCGGCCATTGGGTCCAGTTTCGAGCACGACTTAACCCTTGCCATATATTGTTTAAGCTTTGGCAGCATCTTATAATCCCCTATCCAAGCCCGTATTTGCAGGTTCGGTAACCAAATTCACAGCAGCCGAGAAGCCACGCCATTCATCTCTCTTCTCATTCAAGACACGACGCCCTGTCTTGGTGAGGTAATAATACCTTCTCTCCTGCCCGGTTGGGAGACGTTCCCACTTGCCTTCGATGAGCCCCTCCCTCTCCAACCTGTGCAAGGCCGTGTAAAGAGTGCCCTCTTTGAATTGGAAGTAACCACCGCTTCTTTTCCCGATCTCTTTGATCAATTGATACCC
>JAJYLC010000125.1 GCA_021787935.1 Chloroflexota bacterium
GCAGCGGTCCCGCCCGGCTAAACAGTCCCACCATCTCGTCTGCCAGCGCTTCGGCGTCAGTTCCGTATTCTTTGAGCAGTTGCTGTTTCGCCCAAACGCTGAACAAGTACCAAGCGCAACGCTTGTCATCTCTTTCTGATGAGAGGAAGTCAGTGTGCAATACGTTGATCTTGACCGCATTGCCTCCATTGTCGCTCCATGCCCTTAATTGTGACCTTCCCTCCGGAGGTGTACAAAGGTCAGCTTGTAAGAAAGATAGATGGGCTGTTCTCGGCGGTCGGCTGCTAACTGGAACTTTGCTGTCAGGCCTTACTGCTGGCAAATGGATCTTTTGTACAAGGTCCGGGGTTGTTGATTCCGTGAAAATGATTTTCTTCATAGGTAGTTCACCGGTCTCCTTATAATGCAGGAAGTAGCCGATAAATTTGTCCACTCTGTTCATAATTTCAACGAGCCGGTTCTGTCGATATTCTTGGGTAACCTGTCCGATTTTTTCTGTTATCTGGGATTCGAGGCTATGAAGCGCCCCGGCTAGGGCCTTATAAACTTCATCTTGAACTACTGCAGCTTTATCTGCAGTGCCGCGTAGTTTATCGCAACGCACGCATCCTTCCAATCTCTGTCCCTGCCAGGGTTCCTTTTTGAATTCCTCGAGATCGGTCAGGGCGCAGAGGCGTATGCCAGCCCGGCCACAGAGGTCGATATTTGCTCCTTCGGCCTCAAAGGGAAGTGTGTAGAGTTGTACAGTGGCATGTCCCAGAGTACCCAGGCTGATGGTGCTGCTTAGCGTAGGAACGCCGCTAAAGATGCGAGGCTCAACGACATCGTAGCCATGGCCGTCGCTGATATTCATAGTGTAGATGTTTCGTCTAAGGTCATTTGAAAATTCGCGGCTTAAATACTGTTTTAGGCGCGTTTTGGTAAGCTGGGGAGCGATTTCCGGCAGGATGCCTATCAGGTGAGCCCTGGTGCCAGGTTTGCTCAAACGGTGCTGCGGGCAATCTTCAATTATTTGGGCCCTGCCTTCTCTGAGCCACTCTCTTCTCAGAACCAGGCAGCTCGGTTTGTGACCTCCATTGAGTGAAGAAAGGTGCAGCTCGTCCGCTATTAGAGCGAAGGCTAAGATGCCGACGCCTTTCTCACCTCGTAGGACGTGCTCCAATTTCTCGGAGTTGCCGACGTTTTGAAGTATATGTCCCATTTTTTCTGAGCCGATGCCGATGCCGTTATCCTCGACTATAATCTGAGGTAGCCTATCTTGCTGGTCTGAGGAATGGTCGAGGCGAATGCGGATGCAACCATCGCTTTTGCCCGACTGTTCTATGGCATCAGCCCCGTTCTCCACGAACTGCTTTAAAGCTTCCATTGGACTGTGGCAAAGGTATGCCAGAACCTCGAATACACGGCTGCCTGTCTGAAGTTTTATCTCAGGCATAGTGCCCTCCTTCTAACAGTTTTTAGTCCGACCCACGGCGTTATTATAAAAAGTGTTCTATTTGCTATGGAACACTAGACTGCTATTCTCTGGCCTGCCGGCTTAATGTCTGTTACGAAACCATCCATCAGCATGCATATTACGGGCTGTCCTATATTATCGAAAACCCATTGTAGGGAGACATTGAGTTCTTTCCTAGGGTAGACTTTGATTTCGCCTGTGTGGATCTGAATACTAACCTTGGTCTCTTCGAGACCGGCCAAACGTCCTGAAATTATGCTTTGCATTCTTCTATCCTCCGGAGGGGGAGGGTTGCTTCTGCAGCCCTCCCCCCATTAAGCTAGTTTTGTTAAGGCCTGGGCGATGTTTTGAATTTATTATTCGGAGTAGCTGCTGCTCGATAGTCATTGTTTTGAGCGCGAGATACCAGTTGCTGCCTGCGATTCTGAATGGGATTGCGCAGGAAGGCGGGTATATCCATCTGGTCCTCATCCAGCAAGTACTTGCGCAGCTCCTTCATTTCCTTTTCCATGGCTTCCTTGTTGAGTTTGTTCGGCTTGGCATTAAAGCCAGTGGCGATTAAGGTTATCCTGATTTCGTTGGACATCTCAGGAGCGTAGTTCATGCCGAAGATGATGTTAGCAGACGGATCGGCAGCCTTGCGGATGATCTCGGCAGACTCTTGTATCTCGGCTAGGGTCAGATCCATGCCCGCCGTGACCGTAAACAGTATGGCGGTCGCACCTTCTACCGAGCTATCCAAGAGAGGGCTGGTGATACAGGCTTTTGCAGCCTCCACCGCCCTGTTCTGGCCGTTTGCGCTCCCGATGGACAGCCAGGCTTGCCCCATGCCTTTCATCACGGCTTTTACATCGGCGAAATCCAGGTTGATTTCACCAGGTGTAGTAATGACCGAGGAAATGGCCGAGACGCCCTGGTACAGGATATCGTCCGCCAGCTTAAAAGCGCTGTCTGCGGCTGTCCTGCGGTCGCAGAGATTGAGTATGCGATCATTAGGGATGACAATGAGTGTGTCGCAGACTGGAACCAATCTCTCGATGCCTTCTTCAGCCTGGTCACGTCGGTGTTGTCCCTCGAATGCAAAGGGGCGGGTTACTATGGCGATCGTGAGGGCTCCAGCCTCTCTAGCGACGTCTGCCATAACCGGGGCAGCACCTGTGCCTGTGCCTCCACCCATCCCAGCGGCAATGAAGACCATATCCGCATCGCGCACTACTTTGCGCAGTTCTTCACGGCTCTCCTCGGCGGCCATGGTTCCAACCTTGGGGTCGCCACCTGCTCCCATGCCTTTAGTTACCTTGGGGCCTATCTGTACTGTGCTGATTTTATCCTCTGATGTGGTGGTGTATGCCAGAGCCACAGCATCAGTGTTTACCGCAAATAAGTCTACTCCGCTTAATTTGCCTCTAGCCATGCGTCGCACCGCGTTCGAGCCGCCACCACCCATGCCAAAGACCTTGATCTTAGCTGGAGGTGTAGTCACCATGTTACTGTCTGCCATCTTTCTTGCCTCCTTATAATATCTTTCTTATTCTTTATCTAATCGCCTACCCAGATATCTATGCTTTTCCCCAGGGAACAAGCTGTCTGACAGATTTGACTCTATCAACAACCTTGTTCCGTAGCCCTGTTTCGCTTCTTATCCAGTTCTGTTCCTGCCTACAATTCTTCCCGCCACAGAGCAGGATGCCGACGCTGCTGGAGTAGGCTGCATTGTGAAGCTGGTCAGCGAGGCCTGACATAGCGGGAGGAATTCCTACGCGGGTGGGAAGTCCTGTGACATCCTGGGCAATAGCCCTTATCCCACCTAAATTAGCAGTGCCCCCGGTCAATACCAGGCCAGCAGGAAATTCAGATACGTGAGCAAGGTAGCTCTGAGCCTGCATTTGCTGCATCAATTGAGAGAGCACTAGTTTCATGATCTCATCTACGCGTGCCTTGACGATATCATTGATGTCCTTCTTATATATCTTCCCAACGCCATCGAAGTTGACCTGGACCGCTGGTTCTTCTTTTTCGTCGGGATCGTCCTTTTGGGCCACGTTGCAGCTTTCTTTCTTAAGCTGTTCTGCCATCTCGAATGGTATTCCTAAACCAACAGACAGGTCTCTTGTTATCTGATTGCCGCCCACGGGCAAGACCGCTGTGAGAAGTAAGTTTCCATTCTTATAGGCAGATATGCCAGTAGTGCCGCCACCGATATCAGCCAGCACAACGCCGGCATCTGTCTCGTCAGGATGGAGTACCGCCTGAGCGCTGGCCAAGCACTGGAGAACTAGTCCCTCGATAGTCAGTCCTGCTTTGTGAGCACATTTGGTTATGTTCTCAGCAGAGCTTTGCGGTATGGTAACAATATGCGTGTCCAGGTCCATCCTGAATGCATGCATGCCTTTAGGGTCCTGCACGCCAATCTGAGTATCAAGAGTATACTGTGTTGGGATCACGTGCAGCAGCCTTCTCTCCTCGGGGATGTTGATTTCGCGTGCCACTTTTAGCGCTCTTTCAACATCTCCCTGACGGACGGTACGGGCATTTCTACCCACACTTACCGAGGCACGATTTCCCTGGGAACAGATATTACTTGCGCTGATTCCCAGATAGACAGAAGTTATACTCTCTCCGCTGGTCTGCTCGGCTCTTCTTACGGACTGTTTGATCGATTCGCTGGCTTGATCGATATCAGCTACCAGACCTTTGTGTATCCCTGCGGAGGGGGTTATGCCAATGCCTACTATCTGGATGGAACCTTCAGCATCAACATTTGCCAGCAGGCTGCAGACTTTGGAAGAGCCTACATCCACAGCTGCCACCATTCTTTGCTTCATTTCTTGGTTGTCCTCCTTCCTTTCTTTAATCTATGGTTGTTTACTCTTTTCGCTGTTTGTCTTTCTATCAGTAATATGTCCTCGGTTTTGCAGGTATTATTCACATAACTTTTAGCAACGTCGAATTGTTACCTGGAAGACAGGGGGCAAACCACTTGCCTTCTTGGCCCGGCAGACGTGCTTTTCGCCTCCTTTCCAGCTTCGAAATATTGTTTCATGGCAAGTATTTTGAGAGGTTTGACTAATAAGGAATGGCAATATCCTACTTCTAATTAAAAAGGCGTCAAATTTTTTTCCAATGGATACAAAAATGGCAAACAGTCGATAAACTACTATTATTTTTGGCAAAAATTATTCTCCCTGGAGAACACTGTGTTGGAGAGGAAACGCGATAGCGTCTTTTGCCCCCTGGGTAACAGTCATGAAGAAATCATCAAAAAGAGTATTGCGAAGCTAGTAGCAGGATAATCAGAGCCCCTAGCCGGCACTCGGCTTTGGGAGAAACCCTAATTGGTATAGCTCTAAAGCTTTCAGATGAAGCACAATTTTTTGATGAACTGAAAAAAAGAAAGATATATTTTCGGTCGAAAAATAGGTTGTCCAAGTATTGCATTTTTTATCCGGACATGATATGCTTCAGGCCAACATAGCTTCTGCTCAAGGGGGACATGTGCAGGGCAAACAGCGAAGGCTGACAGAGGAGAGACTGCCCCCTTATTTATCATACCGGCTATGGCGGAAATTGCTTAACGAGTTCTCAGCACATAATCCGCCTTCACGCTTTGATTCCAGCTATTTCGATACGCTAAAGGTAACCAAGAGCTGCCGGTCCATGTTGAAGGGCACGCTTCTTTTCCTCGACTTGATGTCTACTGATGGCAATCCTACACCTAGATTGCATCAGTTGGTTAAGTCGGACGGTGAGGCACGACGAGAAGCTCTAGCGGAAATGGTGCGGAATGCATATGGGCCTTTGTTCACAGATTTAGATGTAACACGGGCTACACAGGCACAGATAAAGGAGTATTTCTATTCCCAGGGGGCAAGTGGGGACATAGGACGTAAATGCCTGAGCTTCTTCTTCGCTGTTTCTGCCGATGCTAACATAGCGCTTTCCCCTCACTTGAGGAAATCGACTCCCAGAGGGAGGGCGAAAAAGAGCGCTATCAGCGAGATGTCCAAGCCGCGGGTTGGCAAGTCGGTTGACTGGGGTGGGAGTGTGGAGTGGGAAGTGATGCTGCTCGAAAAATTCCCCAATTTCAACCCGGAATGGTCAGATGATCTAAAGAAGAAATGGTTTGACGCCTTCAAATTCTTGAAGAAAAGTCTTGAGATATCCGCTCCCCGGAGAAGGGGCTCTCCCTCTAAGCGTGGAACTTAAGCCAGCGAACTTTCTTGATATTGTCCTGTAATAGTCTCTGAAGTTCTAACCAGCAAGAGTGGGGTATTTCCAGCTCGCAGAACCCTTTCCGCTACACTACCAATGGCCCAACGGCTGACACCAGACCGTCCATGGGTGGTCATGGCAACCAGACTGGCATTAATCTGATCGGCGAAATTTATGATTGTTTCGGCAGCAGTGCCTAGTATGATCTCCGCCTTTGCAATGACCTCTCTTTGCTCTAATCTGGCAATGATTTCATCGAGATAATCCCTGACAAATTTCTTCATCGATTCCATTTGTTGCTCTGCGTAAACACCGTACTCGGGGCCACCGGAGGCATAAATATGGTAGTCTGGCGCTATTACCTGTAGAAGGATGACCTCAGCCTGGAGCTTTGAGGCGAGTTCCTCGACATGAGGGATTACCGCTTCACCCTCTTTCGAACCGTCGAGTGTAACGAGTATCTTGCTTAATATACTCCTTTCCCCAAGCATATCTGGACGAGCACCTTTCGCTCTTACGATCGCAAGTGGCTGCTTGGTAGCCCTCATCACTTTATCAGCAACACTGCCCATAGCCCATCGCCTAATGCCGGAGCGGCCGTGAGTCGACATAACAATTAAGCCGATATCTTCCTGGCCAGCATACTTCACAATCTCTTCGGCAGGATCGCCAGCCAGAATCACTGAATCAATTTTAATTGTTTTCCTTTCCTGATTGTCGAAATGCCTTTCGGAGTTTTGCTTTACGTTCTCAACCATTTGCTGGAGGTAGAATTGATGCATGTGATGATACCGGTCATCGGCTGATTCGCTAACATATATAAGGGTTATCTGAGAACCTAGGACTCTAGCCAGTTTATCAGCGTACGGTAAAGCTATTTGAGCTAACTCAGAGCCATCTAACGGAACGAGTATTTTCTCGTACAAAACGTTCAACCTCCGTGCGAAATCGCTCTTGTCCAGACATCCAAGATTGTAGCTTGACTTGTGGGAAAGAGCAACAGCTATCGTGATGAGGTTTGGCTTTAAAGGTTGAAAAGCATTTCGAAAATTTTTTCGAGTTGCTATTGACTTTATTTACTGTCTTGCTTATGCTGAGAGAAGTGGTGTAATCAATCAAGGTTGCCAAATCTCGATTTGGCTTGACACGGCATAGCCACTGGTTTACAATCACCTGCAAACAAACAGTAACGATTAGTGAGGAGGTAGATGTATAATGGCTCCTGAAAAGTTGCCCAGGGTAGTTTGCTACGATTGTGTCAATCGCCATCACTTGGTGGCTGCATGTCCCAAATGCGATACCGGGGTTTTGGTGACAACCTGCCCGGAGGACTTCAATGGGATAACGGAAGCCGTATGTAACGACTGTAATGCGACTAT
>JAJYLC010000126.1 GCA_021787935.1 Chloroflexota bacterium
TATATCCTGAAATAGAGGCATGTTGTAAGTTTGTGGGGGCGATTCATCGAGTTACCCCTACGTGTTAAAATCCCCCTTTACAGAGGGCGAAGGCTAGTCGCTGTGCAGATAGGCGTTTTCCATGTATTGGAATACCATGCGCTGTGCGTTGTAGAACGAGCCGTTGAGCGAGGCAGCCGTGCGCATTACTTTGGCATAGGCCTCGGGCTGCTTGTAGAATAAAGGCAAAATCACTTTCTCCAGCTTGTCGTAAAGTGAGGCTATATCCTTGGAGGGATCGCTCTCCGGCTCGTCGGACTCGCCTATAGACCAGCCGGTAACGCCCTCTACATGTCCTTCAACCCACCAGCCATCAAGTATGCTCAGACTGGGCACTCCATTGAGCGCCGCCTTCATGCCGCTGGTGCCCGAAGCCTCGTCAGGTTTCTGGGGGGTGTTGAGCCACAGGTCAACACCTGAGCACATGAGCTTGCCCAAAGCCATGTCGTACTCCTCCAGGTAGACGACGGGGATTATGCCTCGCAGGGCATTCGCAGCCTGAAAGATACGCCTGATTAAGGCCTTGCCGCCTTCATCACGAGGATGGGCCTTGCCTCCATAGATTACCTGAAACTGGCCGGCTTCGCGCGCTATTCTCTTCAGGCGTTCCAGGTCTGAGAACAGCAGGTCAGCACGCTTATAAGCGGTGGCGCGCCGGGCAAAGCCGATGGTCATCACCTTTGGGTCCAAGCGCGTGCCGGTGCGGCGTTCTACCTCGGCAAGTAGGTCGCGCTTGGCATCGTTGTGCACGTCGCGGAAGAGTTCGAGGGAACAGCTTATGATGTAACGAAGATATAGGGTGTCCTTGTGCCATTCAGGGAAGTGATTGTCGTAGAGGCGCTGAATATGAGGCGAAGTCCATGTAGCAGCATGCACTCCGTTGGTAATGGAATTGATGGGATAGTTGGGAAACATGCTGCGCGATATTTCTTCGTGTCGCATGGATACCCCGTTTATATAGCGTGAGAATATTAAAGCGAGATGGGTCATGTTCAATATTCCGTCCTGGAAAGCTCCCACGGCTTGTAAGGCGTTTGTCGGCTCATCTCCCAGCACCCGCCCGACCATGTCCATGGGGAATTTGTCCATTCCGGCCGGGACAGGCGTGTGGGTGGTGAAAACGCAGCGGTGATGGACCGCCTCTCTGTCTGCATTGGTAACATCATGGAGGCCATCCTTCTCATGGCGCTCCTCCAGCAGAGCCAGCGTAAGGAGGGCGGAATGGCCCTCGTTCATGTGGTAGGTCTGAACCTTTCTGTAACCCAGAGCAAGCAGCATTGCTGCGCCGCCTAAACCAAGCACTACCTCTTGACACAGCCGGTAATGGTCGTCTCCGCCGTAGAGATAATCGGTGAGCGTTTGATCCCATGCGCTATTTTCCGCCAGTGCGGTGTCCAGAAAAAATACAGGCACATCGTATCCTGCCAGGCCATGCACAACATAGCGCCAGGCACGGATTTGCACCTTGCGGCCCTCTATGCTTACTGAGACCCGTGGGTGCATGGGTTCCAGCAGTTTCTCCGGAGACCAGACAGCGGGACTCTCAGTCTGATTTCCCCATGCGTCAAGGTGCTGGCGGAAATAGCCTTTTCGATGCAGAAGCGTTACTCCTACCATAGGTATGGACAGATCCGCTGCAGCCCGCAGGTTGTCTCCTGCCAGCATACCCAGGCCGCCGCTGTAAGTGGGCATGGCGGGATCCAGGCCGACTTCCATGGAAAAGTAGGCAACTGTAGGCGGGTGCACTATCGTTTCTGATGTATGTTTGTTCAAGAGCGCCCTCCAAATTGTTCTAGATTTTGTGAATTAGTTGGAATCAGCGATTGTCTTCGTAAGGGCCCGCTTCTCGATGGCCAGCACCTTCTTGAGACGGCGGCGATGCCGCTCCTCTTTAGAGAAGCGTGCCTTTAAGAAGGCTGTCACTATCTCCAGAGCAAGCTCTACTCCGATGACACGTGCGCCCAGGCACAGCACGTTCATGTCATCGTCTTCTACACCCTGGTGTGCTGAGTAGGTATCGTGGCAAAGGCCGGCGCGCACGCCCGGCACCTTGTTGGCGACAACGCAGGCTCCGACGCCGCTGCCGCAGATCAAAATACCGCGCTGCGCCCTGCCTGAAGCTACGGCTTGGGCCACTGCTGCGGAGAAATCGGGGTAATCGTCATCCGGGTCGCACTTGTGAGCGCCCAGGTCTAATATGTCGTATTGATCTCGCAAACGTGCTAGCAGTTCATTTTTGAGAGAGTAGCCACCGTGGTCAGCGCCCGCTACAACGTGCACTTCAACATCCTTTTCTGCGATGCCGATTTGCTTGCCTGATATTCGTTACCTACTTAAGGAGTGGCTCTATATTATAAACCGTCTTCAAGGAGGTAGTCACATAATAATCGTTGGAGGTGAAGAAGTCATAAAATGGCTGGAGAAAAGGTTAAAAAATTATCACATTTAGGGGTTGTGTATGTCTCATTCAAGTGAAGGCGGTAAATCCAGGAAGTGTAGGGGCGTTCAATTGAACGCCCCTACAAGTGCTAATCTTCTTCTGCAACCTGTGTCAGATGGCGGGCTTTCAGGCGCTCCGACTGGGTGAGTAGCTTCTTGCGTACCCTAATGCTCTTCGGGGTTACTTCTACCAGTTCATCCTCTTTGATGAAGTCCAGCGCCTGCTCCAGGCTCAGCTTCACCGCAGGGGTCAGCTTTATGGCGATGTCCGAAGTGGAGGAACGGACGTTAGTCTGCTTCTTTTCTTTACATACGTTAACAGCTATATCCTGAGTGCGCGAATTTAATCCTACTATCATGCCTTCATATACATGCGTTCCTGGTTCGATAAAGGTAATGCCCCGTCCCTGAGCGTGGTTTAAACCGTATGTGACCGCTGCACCGTCTGCTGCTGAAACCAGCGCCCCGTTGCGGTCGGAAGAAATGTCGCCGTACCAGGGCTCATATCCCAGGAAAAGGGTATTCATAATGCTCTCGCCTCTGGTGGCGGTGAGAAAGGCACTGGTGAAACCTATAAGGCCACGGGTGGGAATGCGATACTCCATGCGCACGTTGCCTTTTCCATCGTTGTGCATATTGGTGAGCTGGGCCAGCCGATTGCTCAGGATCTCCGATAATACACCTATGTATTCTTCGCGGGTATCGATAGTCAGTGCTTCTACAGGCTCCATCAGTTTACCATTAACTACCTTGGTAATAGCCTCCGGCTTGGAGATCTGGAATTCGTAGCCTTCCCGGCGCATAGTCTCGATGAGGATAGCCAGGTGCAGCTCTCCTCTGCCAGCCACCAGGAAGACGTCGGCGCTTTCAGTATCGTGCACCTGAAGGGCGATGTTGGTCTCCAGTTCGTGGTAGAGCCTCTCCCTTAACTGGCGGGAGGTGCAGAAGCGCCCTTCTCTGCCGGCAAACGGAGACGTGTTTACGCCGAGTGTCATTTTTACGGTAGGCTCGCTGATATATATGCCGGGAAGGGCTTCAGGCTGTTCAGGGCTGGCGATGGTTTCTCCTATGCTGACCTTTTTCAGTCCGGTGATAGCCACTATGTCACCCGCCTGCGCCTCCTCCACCTCCAGGCGGTTTAGTCCCAGGTAGGTGAAGACCTGGCCGACCTCGTGTTGAGTTATGGTGCCGTCTCTACTGATTGTGACCACTATATCGTGAGGGGATATCTTGCCCCGGGAAATCCTGCCGATAGCGATCTTACCCTTATAGCTGTCGTAGTCCAGGCTGCATACCAGCATCTGAAACGGCCCCTCTTCGATTGTGGGTGGCGGCACCTGTTGCAGGATGCATTCGAAGAGGGGGACCAGGTCTTTGCCCTCAGAGCCTGGCTCGGTTACGGCTGTGCCGTCCCTGGCGCTAGCATAGAGCACGGGGAAATCGAGCTGGTCGGCGTTGGTGGCCAGTTCCAAAAAGAGGTCCTGGGTTGCCCTGACTACCTCATTTATACGCGAATTGCTTCTGTCTATCTTATTGATGACTACGATAGGTTTTAGGCCTTTCATCAGGGCCTGACGCAGCACGAACTTAGTTTGCGGCATGGGCCCCTCCACGGAGTCCACGAGAAGCAGACAGCCATCGGCCATATTTATCACTCGCTCCACCTCTCCGCTGAAGTCGGCATGACCAGGAGTATCAATGATATTGATTTTGACTCCACGGTAGGTTACCGCTGTATTCTTAGCCAGGATGGTGATGCCTTTTTCCCGCTCCAGTACGTTCTGGTCCATGATAAACTGGCCCACCTGCTGGTTATCGCGGAATATCTTGCTCTGCTTGAGCATAGCATCCACCAGGCTGGTCTTGCCGTGGTCAACATGAGCCACTATAGCTATATTTCTAATGTCATCGCGATGAATCTGACCCAACCCTATCTCCTCCGTTTCTCCCATCGATTTCGAACTCTCTCATCAGTTTATCTCTTGAAAGTCTTGCTACTCAGTTTTTGATTTAAATTCGACTATTCCAAAAAGCGGTGCTTCAGATTCACCATGTCCCGATAAGAAACGACCCCGAGTATCTTCCCCGTTTCATCGAGTATGGGAATTGCGCGAAAGCCGTATCGCGTAAACATAGTTGCAGCTTCCCTTAATGTACTTTCAGTATTCAGACTAGCTACTACATCCACCATAATGTCCTTCAATAAGGCATCATCGTTTGCCTTAATCAGTTCCCGTATATCGATTACGCCCAGCAGCTTGTCCTTCTCATCCACCACATAAAGATACATTATCACATCCGCTTCCCTGGCAACGTGACGATAGTGGCGGCGCGCCTGTTGCACGGTTACATCCGGGGCGAACCTCATGAAATTTGGTGTTGAATAATCAAGGATCTTTTGGTCATGGTTTTCCAATATGGCCTGAATCTTTCTTGCATTCTCTTCATTTAGGAGCTTCAAGATAGCTCTTGCTTCCGAGGTTGACAGCACGGCTAGAACATCTGCGGCCTGGCCTGGGGTCATTTCATTTAAGAGTTGAGCTATTCTCTCCTTGCTCAAGGAAGAAAGAATCACCTTCTGCACGCCGGGATCGATTTCCTCCAGAGTATCTGAAGCATGTGCTGTATCCAGTTGATTAAGAATAATGACCCGCTGTTCCTGATCCAACTTCTCAATAATGTCTGCCAAATCTACTGGGTGCATTTCGGACAGTTTTTCTTTCAGGATGTTTAACTTAACGTTGCCTTTGAAGCTGCCGATCTGCGTCGGTAAGGGCTGAAAGTAAGTCCAGGAAATTGTTTCTTTCTTGATCTGATTGGCTAGGCTATAGATCAAGTCAGCTAACCTCCTTAAGCCTATCCTTCTAAGCAACCCATATCTGCTGACATCTACATCGCTGACATATAATTTGTTGTTTATCATGACTAATTTAACATCGTACACCACTTCCACTTCCCTGCCCTCAAGGTCGAGAACCTTCTTGTCTAAGATGTAGTCTTTTAGCAACAAAGTATCTTGCCCGGGGGTTGCCTCATACTTTTGTAATGACTCGATATTAACGATAATCGCGTTTGTGCTTATAGACTGTACCTTTTCCCACGGAATGAGCAGGGCGGGATTACCGAACGAGCGGCTAACATATAAGTGTGTTACTAATGGGATTTTGCCATTTTCCACGATAACGAGGTCTTCAAGCTTACCGATTCTCTTGCTGCCGAGAATGACTTTCGTTCCCAGAAGCTGTGTCAAGAAATAAGCTTGCTCAGACTGTTTCTGGTTTGCTGGAATACTGGCGCTCATAATTCACCTGGTCTTAACCGATAATTATAACACTTACTTCGCCAGAGTGTAGAATTTATAAATCAATATTAGTACCAGCAATATCAGGTAAATCCTCAACATTAACAAAGCAAGCCTAACCATGGGGGTAGTCTTAATGCGCGGAGTAGAGTATTTTTTGTTAATCTGTCTGAATGTATAAAAACGGCTCCAAATTATGTTTCTCACTACACTTCTCACTCGCTTACCTGATGGCGCTTTGAAGTGATTCCTCATAAATTCTCTCTCCTAAATGTGACCAGGATATTCCTACTTGAAAAGCCCAGGGAACAGCACGCTCACTGAATACAGAGTGGACAGAATAACTATGGCTATTATAATTGTGAAGCCAAGAATGTTTTGGACACGAGTATTTTTATATTTGCCCATCAGTTCCTCATTGTTGAGAAGCAATATCAAGAACGTTAGTGCGGCTGGTAGCAAGGTCACCGCAATCACCTGGACAAAAAGCGTGATCAGGATAAGTGGCGCCTTTGGGATTAAGACCACTGCGGCAGCGGTAATCAAGGCAAAGAGATAGCTCGCGTAGAACCACGGGGCTTCCCTCACTTTATTGTTCAGCGAATGCGCCCATCCGAAGACCTCCCCAAAAGCCCAGGAACTGGCTAATGATATGCAGACGGCGCCTAGAAGTCCTGCATCGAAGAGACCGATGGCCAAAAACGTGCCGACATATTCATTAATCCCCTTAAGTTGTGTAGCAGCCTGGGCAGCACTTTCTACATTTGCTCCTCTCAAAAGTGTTCCACTGACAATAATGCAGAACACTGCTACAACCACTGTGAACAGCGCACCGAAAGCAGTATCTGCCCGCTCTAGAGGTACATCCTTCTCCTGCATACGTTTGTCTACTACAGAGCTCTGCTGAAAGAACACCATCCAAGGAGCGATAGTAGTTCCGATGTTAGCCATCAAGAAAAAGAAGATTTCGCCATTGAATCCTCCGGGGAGACCGGGCACCAGGCCATGTCGAACGATGTTTGAAACTGATGGATGGACCAGGAAGGCAGCGGGAATATAGATAAGATTCAAGAGACAGAATAACAGGACGAGTTTCTCCCAGGTCCAGTAACGCCCCTGCAAAACCATTACCAGCATGAGAATCGAAACGCAAATCACGGTGACGTAAGGTGGGATGTGAAATATGCTCAGGGCTGCGGTCATCCCGATGAATTCCGTAATTAGAGTGAGCCAATTC
>JAJYLC010000019.1 GCA_021787935.1 Chloroflexota bacterium
ATGTATGACCTCCTGCTGGGCGGGCCCGAAGAGACCAGAGAGTCTATGAGACAAACTATCGAGAGCATGAAAATGATTTCGCCGGACAGGGTGGGGGTCTCTTTCGGGGTGCGTATCTTTCCAGGGACAAAAATGGCGCAGACGGTGCAGAAGCAGGGCGTTTTACATAAGAATCGCCATTTACACGGCACGGTTGAGGGAAATGACAATTTCTTCAGGCCGATATTCTATGTATCATCGGGCCTGGGTGATGATTCAGCAGATTATCTCTCTCAGCTTATTAGAGGAGATGAGCGCTTCTTCTTTGTCTCGCCGTCCAGCTCGGAGAGGAACTATAACTACAACGACAACACTGTGCTGGTGAATGCTATCAAAGCGGGATACCACGGGGCATTCTGGGACATACTGCGGAGATTAAAAGGTTCGTAATCCCGCGCCCCTACTATTTGGCTTTCCTCATCGCGTTGACGAGATAGACGCCCACCAGAGACAGGTCTTCCGTAGGCAGGTAATTCGGAGCACCGGCATCGAAAAGGATATTGACTGAGGAGGGTATCCCTTCCTCGCCTTGATATAATATACAGGCCATGGGGATTTTGGGCAGCGCCATGAATTTGAAGGCGGCGTCGCCGGTGCGGGTTATGGGAATGCCTCCTATGGCCAATCCTGCCTTCTTAAAACCTTCTATATTGTTATCGAAGGCGTGAAGAAGCGGCTGCACCGCCATCTGCATGAACCTCCGCTCGAATAGATTGGCGCCGGGAAGCTGCCGATAGGCTATCCACTCATCAGCAACGGACGTGCCTTTAGCCTGCAGCAGGTAGTGCAGCAGGATAATCTCCAGATACTGAGGAACCGGGGCCGTTTTCCCTTCCTCGGCTATTTTCACTTCCGGGTAATGCACCAGAAAGAAGCGGTTGAAAAAGGGTATCCTGAATTTCTTGCCGTCGTAATCGGTGCCGCTCTTCGAGGCTACTGCATAGGGGACAATCCCTTTCATCTCTTTGAGGGCTTGCTCTAAAGCAGCATCATTTGACATCACTATCTCCTCTCGAACAGTATAGCTGCCGAAGAAAACGAAGGCAAGCAAAAATCGAGTTTGACAATAACCAGGCCTGATATTAGCATGTTTATACCACTGACAAAGCTTCGTTGAACTTCTAGAGTCGGTGTCCGCATCAGCTAGAGAAAGGAAGTCAGATATGTATAAGATCGAGAAGTTGTTTGAGCCGGGCAGAATCGGCAAGCTGCAGATAAAGAACAGAATAGCTATGGCGCCCATGGGTATTATCGGACTCATAGAAGCAGACGGCAGGATCTCACAGCGGGTTATTGACTACTATGTGGCACGAGCCAAGGGCGGCGTTGGGCTGATAATAACCGGACTCTGCATTCCTACCCTGGACATCGAGTTCGGGCCATTGAAAAAGCAGGGGATGTCCTTTGTACCGAGAATCGATAGCCCTGATGTTCTACCTATGCTGAAGCAACTGGCTGATTCTGTGCACAGCCATGGTGCCAAAATAGCGATCCAGTTGACACCGGGCTTCGGACGCGTTTTTAACCCCCATATGCTGGCACTGCTAGAGCTCGAAGCTTTGAGTGCATCTGCTGTGCCCAATGTCTGGGACCAGAAGGTAATTTGTCGCGAGCTTACGACAGCCGAGGTGGACACAATAGTAGAATCATTCAAAACCGCCGCTGAGATAGTCAGCGAAGCAGGCTTCGATGCTATAGAGCTGCATGGCCACGAGGGATACCTGATGGACCAGTTTACGACCTCTCTGTGGAACAAAAGGACAGATAAGTATGGTGGAGACCTGGATAACAGGCTCCGCTTTTCGATGGATATCATAAAAAATATCAAGAGCAAAGCGGGGAATGACTTCCCTGTAATCTACAGATATGCTATCAAACATTACCTGGAAGGCGGTCGCGATGTCGGAGAGTCTCTGGAGATTGCCCGGAGATTGGAGAAAGCGGGCGTTGACGCTTTGCATGTCGATGCCGGATGCTACGACGATTGGTACTGGCCTCATCCACCGATATATCAGCCGCCTGGCTGCATGGTGGACATGGCGGAAGCAGCGAAGAGTGCGGTTAAAATCCCTGTTATTACTGTAGGGCGTCTGGGATATGCGGAGCTGGCAGACTCAGTTCTCAAGGCTGGGAAAGCGGATTTTGTGGCTCTGGGAAGAGCGCTTCTGGCGGACCCGGAATGGCCTTTGAAGGTCAAAGAGGGCAGGCAGGACGACATCTGTCCTTGCATAGGGTGCCAGGACGGATGTTTAGCCAGGATAATGATGGGAGCTTCGTTGAGCTGTGCTGTGAACCCTGCCACGGGTAACGAGAAAGAGTACGCCATAGTCAGGTCCGAGAAACCCAGGGCTGTGCTAGTGGTGGGAGGTGGCGTTGCAGGCATGGAGGCGGCTCGAGTAGCTGCATTGAGGGGCCATCGGGTAACCCTGTACGAAAAGCGGGATAGGCTGGGAGGACATCTGATAGAGGGGTCTGTCCCCGAGTTTAAGCGCGACGTGGGGATGTTGAACGATTACTATGCTACCCAATTAAAGAAGCTTGGTGTGAAGGTCGAGTTGAAAAAGGCGGTTACCCCCGAGCTGGTGGATAAAATGAAACCGGAGGCGGTCATTGTTGCCACAGGCTCCAACCCGCTTGTGCCTGATATCCCTGGGATCACTCAGGAAAAGGTTGTCACTGCCATCGACGTGCTTCTGGGCAGGAAGAAGGCTGGCGAACGCGTCGTTGTCGCCGGAGGAGGCCTGGTGGGCTGCGAAACAGCAGTTTACCTGGCTCAAAAGGGCAGGAAGGTAACTGTAATTGAAGCGCTTGAAGAGATCATCCCCGATGTCTTCGAGGCAAACAAGCAGTATCTGTTTAAGATGCTGGCCGAGAACGGCGTGAACGTGTGGACTAACACCAATCTGGTTCGAATATCGGAGCACGGCGCTGTTGTGGAGAATAAATACCGCAGATTCGAGGCTGAGCTTAAGGCCGATACAATCGTCCTGGCCCTGGGACTAAAGCCGGAAACAGGACTGCTGAAAGCTTTGCAGAGTAAGGCGAAAGAGCTCTATTCTGTGGGTGATTGTGAGAATCCGGCCAAGATAATAAACGCGATATGGGGCGCGTTCGATATCGCGCGCGTCCTCTAGTTAAGTTTCAAAGCGAACGACCTTGAATCACTTGGGAATTCAAGGATTCTTCAGCCTATGATGGCTCGTATATCCTGGTCCCTTGTCCAGGCAATAACTTCATCGGCGCTGGAGAATTCGGCGAGCATGCTGATGCTCGCCAGGGTCGGGGGAGCCAGGAAAAAATCCGGGCCCTGCTTCTTTAGCGCCTTCTTGGGGGAAATCCACACATGCTCGGTAGTCTCTTGCGCATCGCAGAGAACCTCCTGATTTGAGGGCGCAACGGACACGAAAAAACGGGCATCAAACCGAATGGGAGAGATCTCCGGAGTAATCCAGTGGGCGAAATAGAAGAGGTTTTCAGCAGCGAGCTTTAGCCTCTCCCTCTCGATAATGGGGGCGAAGGAAAAAGGGTCCTTCCTTACCTGCGCGCGGTAACGGGTGAATCTTACTTTTTCCTCTTCGCTGAAAGCTATAATGTTGGCAGTTTCCCGATATGCCAGAAGGATCCCTGCCTCCTCGAAGGTCTCTCGGATAGCAGCGACAAAGAACCCCAGAGCCTTTTCGGGGGGAGAACTGTCAGGGATAGTGTCTCGAGCTTGCTGAAAACTGAGTCCGTGACAAATTTTATCCGCCTGTAGACTATAGTCCGCGGTTTCTAGTCTCCCTCCCGGGAAAACATAGAAGCCGGGCATAAAGACACTATTTTGGTGTCTTCGCACCAGCAGAATCTCAATTCCTGTCTTGGCTCGGTCAACATCGCGCATAAGAATAAGGGTCGCCGCATCCCGTGGCGTTGCTACCATTAGAGCTCCTTGCTGCTAGCAAAATCTACCTTCATGTTAACATCTTACCAGTACAAATCTCAAACCCTCGGTGATTTTAGTGCCTTCATTTCAGTGTCATGATATAGTTCACCAGGTCGTTTAAATCACCTGAAGACATTTGCCATCGGGGCATGAATTGATTGAGCTGGTCGCCAGCAGGGTCAATGCCTTCAGTAATAGCTTGCTTCAACGTATCCTCAGTGTAGGGCGGATGGTCTTGGCCCGGCGCTGTCAGAGCTGGCCAGGTTATATTGGGGACATCGAAGCGCTGCATCATCATATAGATCGTGCCGCCTTGGCCCTCAGGGCCGTGACAGTTGACACAGGAAATGCTGTACATCATCATGGTAAAACCTCGCGGGATAATAGGCTGGCCCGACGAGCTTGTGGCTGTGAAATAAATCCTCTGTCCGTTCGATGTGAATGAACCCCCGCCGGGAACGTTTGTATTGGGCGGGTAGCTGGGGGCGTGACTGCAGCCGAGAAACGCCACCAGGAGTACAGCGAGTGCGATCAGAGCTAGTATCTTATAGTTGAGCCATCTATTCATTTTGCGCCTCCCTTTATTCAGAGATTCTTTGACATATCTTGTCTCGAGATGAGGCACGTTTACTTTTCTATTTTCAGGAATCTGGCGTTGATGGCTACGATTATTGTACTGAGAGCCATTAGCGCTGCTCCTTCAGCCGGATTTAGAAGGACACCCACACTGTAAGCGGCGCCGGCTGCTAACGGAATAGCGAAGGTATTATAACCGGTCGCCCAGGCGAGATTCTGCAGCATCTTACCGTATGTGGCGCGCGAAAGTTTGATTATTGATACTACGTCCAGAGGGTTGCTGCGCACCAGAACCACGTCCGCTGTGGCCACGGCAACGTCAGTGCCGGCGCCAATGGCAATTCCAACATCTGCCTGCGCCAAAGCCGGGGCGTCATTCACACCGTCTCCGGTCATAGCCACCTTAAGACCCCGGGACTGTACCTCTTTTACCTTCTCTGCCTTCTTATCCGGAAGAACCTCAGCGAAGTATTCATCGAGTCCGATTTCATTAGCTACCCATTTAGCCACCTGTTTATTGTCGCCTGTTATCATCATGCAGCGGATGCCCATCTCCTTGAGTTTTGATATAGCTTCTCTGGATTCAGGCCGGATAATATCAGCGAGCGCAATGGCCCCCATTAGCTCTTTGTCAATTATGACATATATTACTGTCTTCCCCTGCTGGGAAAGCTTCTCAACCCTGGCATCATTCACTGCAATATTGTTTTCCTTTAGATATCCGGGACTGACTGTTCTGACCTCTTTACCATTTACTCTGCCTTCCGCTCCTTTGCCGGGAATGGACTTGAATCCTTCTACGGAAAGGGTCTCTTTAGCCGAGGATACGATTCCTTTAGCGATAGGGTGCTCGGAGTTAGTCTCGATAGAGGCAGCGTATTTAAGAATCTCTGTCTCATTCATTTTGCCATTTAAGGGGATGATATCGGTAACGCCAAATTTGCCTAAGGTAAGAGTGCCCGTCTTATCAAATAATACCGCGGAGACATTCCGGGCTTGCTCAAAACCGTCACGGTTCTTTATCAGCAGACCATTCTTGGCTGACAGTGAGGTGGACACGGCAACCACCAGCGGAATGGCAAGGCCGAGTGCATGAGGGCAGGCTATGACCATCACGGTAACCATCCTTGAAAGCGCAAAGACAAATTCCCGGTGGCCTATGTATAGCCATGATAAAATCGATAATGTGCCTATACTGATTGAGATGATGGTCAGCCCGAGCGCAGCCCGGTCAGCCAGATTCTGAGTCCTCGACTTGCTTTCCTGGGCCTGTCTCACCAGCTCGGTCACCTGAGAAAGATAGGAGTCTGCACCTGTTTTCTTAACCTCCACCGTAATCGAACCTTCGCCATTGACCGAGCCCCCGATAACTCCGGCCCCGACTTGCTTGAGAACAGGTGTCGATTCGCCGGTAAGCATGGCCTCGTTAACCGATGTCTCGCCTGCAACCACCGCCCCGTCGGCCGGCACCTTCTCCCCTGGCTTGACCAGGACCCTGTCACCTACCGATAGCTCATCAAGAGGGACTTCCTTTATGCCGCCATCGGGAAGGACTTTGTGGGCTTCGGACGGCATCAGTCTGGCAAGCTCTTCCAGGGCCGATGAGGCCGCCATTATCGACCTCATCTCCAGCCAGTGTCCCAGCAGCATGACATCGATAAGTGTTGCCAGTTCCCAGAAAAACACGTCGCCGCTGAGGCCGAAGACCACCGCAGAACTGTAGACGTAGGCCGTGGTTATAGCCAGAGCGATAAGGGTCATCATCCCCGGCGTTTTCGATTTCAACTCGTCATAGATGCCCTTGAGAAAGGGCCAGCCGCCATAGAAGAAAACAGCGGAGGACAGGACAAAAAGAACGTAAGAATCGCCGCGAAACTTGATTACATTCTCCAGGCTCAGGGCTCTCTGAATTAAAGGCGAAAGAAAAAGGATGGGGATTGTAATAATAAGGGATATCCAGAACCGCCTTCTGAAGTCGGCAACCATCATCATATGATGCTCACGCTCACTCATCCCCTTCATCCCGTGCATAGCGTGTCCGGCATGGTGTCCCTCCATGGGTTTATTAGTGGTGTGCATAGATGAATGGCTCTGTTGGTTTATTTTGTGTTCATGTTCGTTGTGCTTCATTATCGTAAACCTCCACGCAAGTGGTGATATTCGATGCATGGCTGTGTCGCACCCTGACATTATTGAATTTTCTTATTTCCTTTTCAGACACTGGCACAGCCGAGAACAGGTAGGTTGCCAGTGGGTAGAGCCAGAAGTTTATGTACCACTTCGGCTTGGTAAAAAAGATAAGAAAGAACCTTCCTCCGTGCTCTAGCAAGGCTTGCGCCTTATTAACGAGAACCGATGGCGATTCAAAATGAGACAAGACCCAGGTACACAGGATAATATCAAATTTCTCTATTGGGTAATCGATTAACGTAATATCTTGTTCTTTGAACTCTATTGCCGAATTATTTGAGAACTTGCTCCGGGCAACAGCCAGCATTTGGGGAGAAAAATCCAATCCCAGATATTTCTTGAACTTCAGGTTCAGTGAGCATATGTGTTCCAGGTTACGGGCAGTGCCGCATCCTAGCTCCAGGATAGTACTGGTTTCATCGAGATGTTCTCTCAGAAAATTATTTAACTCTTTCTCCACTTCTGTGCCCACAACTTTAGTCCACAATTTTACTAACGGATCATATACCCTTGCCACGATAGTATATTGTCTCTTAATACGGGCTTCACTCATCTCCTTTACATCTCTGGTGGATCCTGCGAGGAGGTCACTTTTTCGGCAGAATCCGTAAATTTACGTTTGACCGTAAGCCTGTTTTTCTCAAAGCCAATGATTACCACCGTTTCACCCGCCTTCAAAGTATCACGGCTGTGGGCACTCCACAGCTCGCCTTCAACTCGCACCATATACGAAGCTCTGTCACTGGGATTCACGCTGGGAACCACCTCCGCATCCTTGCCGATGAGACCCTCCGCACCGGTCACTGCAGGTTGTCTCATAGACCCGCGCATGAACCAGAACATCGAGCCGGAAAGCAAAAGGCAGAACAAATATATTGGTATAGACACATCCAGGGGCAGGAAAAAGAATACCGGTATCGCCGCTATGGGAATCAGCATCAATAAAAGCATGATGTGCATTACATCTGCCTTATGTAACCATGTGTCCGAGGGCGCTGCACATACAGTAGCTGGAAAGTAATTAAGAAGTCATAAAATGCAGGTGGAAAAGGTGAAGAAATCGTTACATTTAGTGGAGCAGGTTTGCGCTCCGAGTCTTGCTTGCTTGACCTTAGATTTGCTGAGGTCTATTATGAAAGGGCAAAACCAATGCAGCAGAGCAGAAGAGACTGATATGCGCATTCTGGTTGTGGACGATGATCCCAAAATTGTAAGCCTTCTCAAACGTGGCTTGGCGTATGAGGGTTACACTGTTGATACTGCAGCCGACGGTACCGAGGCCTTGGCTAAAGCCCGTGAGGTGGAACCAGACCTTGTCATATTGGATATCATGATGCCTGGCTTGGACGGTGTAGAAGTTAGCAGACGACTACGCCAAGGAAGTGATGTTCCCATACTTATGCTTACAGCTAAGGGCACTGTAGCTGATAGAGTAGCCGGACTGGATAGTGGGGCTGATGACTACCTGCTCAAACCCTTTGACTTCGATGAACTTCTGGCAAGAATAAGGGCTTTGCTCAGGCGGCGTCAACCCGCGGAAGGCGAGCTTCTTCGATTCAGCGATCTTTCATTGGACACTGCCGCCAGGGAAGTGATGCGCGGCAATGGCGTAATAGAGCTTACCGCCCAAGAGTTCGACCTGCTGGAGCTCTTTATGCGTCATCCGCGCCAAGTGCTCAAGAGAGATATGATTTACGAAAAAGTCTGGGGATACGACTTTGGCGGGGAATCCAATGTGATAGAGGTCTATGTGCGCTACCTGCGTTCCAAGCTGGAGGCTGGCGGCCGCTCAAGGTTGATTCACACTGTCCGCGGCGTAGGTTATGTGTTAAGGGAGTGAATGCATGCCGATCCGCTGGCGGTTGACTATCTGGTCCTCTTTGATATTATGTGCCGTTCTTGTTCTCTCAAGTGTGATAATCTACGTCATCTTGCAGCGTTACCTGGGTGATGAGGTGGACAATAACCTGAGAGTCAATTCGGCACGAGTGCATGGCACGCTTAACCCTCAGGAAATTCCCGAGCCTCTGGATTACAGTGTCATCCATTCCAAATTACCGCCTATAAACGAATTCGCTTCCCCCGGGATTTATATTCAACTTATAGACAAGGATGGAAATGTCGTGGTGAAATCGGACAATCTGGGCAGTCAAGAGCTGCCGGTAGACCCATTGTTGATTGAGAGAGGCTTCGCCGGAAATGTTAACATTGCAACGGTTGCTGCTGGCAATAACACCAGCGTTCGTATCATGGTTTCACCACTGTACATGAGCAACCAGACGCTGCTTTTAGAAGTAGCCCAGTCTCTAAAGTACGTGGATGCGACCATGGGTCGGGTGAGATGGGCTCTTCTGGCAAGTACCCTGGTAGCTTTATTGTTGACCGGGATTTTGGGTGTGGTTCTAGTTCGTCGAGCGCTTTCACCTGTGAAGCGAATAACCCAAACGGCTCAAAGTATAGAGGCAAGTTCCAGCCTTAGTCGCCGGGTTGACTACCGCGGTCCTATGGATGAGATTGGTCAGCTAGCCGCTACCTTCGACCATATGATTGAGCATTTAGACAAGGTATTTCAATCACAGAAGCATTTCATTGGTAATGCTTCTCACGAATTGAGAGGCCCTTTGACCATTATTCGGGGCAATTTGGATTTGCTCGATCGCAACTTGAGCAAGCAGGAGCGCCTAGACTCATTGAGAGAGGTTAAGGGAGAGACCGTGAGAATGGCCAAGATAGTAAGCGATCTGCTCCTTCTTGCCCAGATAGAATCGGGCCAGTTGGATCAGCAAGAAGCGGTGCCGCTGAGAGAGATCCTTCTGGAAGAATCTGTGCGGGCGCGAAAATTGGCTCCGAACCACCAAATTATTGTTGGTCGTCAAGAGGACTTGTCCGTAAGTGGGAGCCCTCATAGGATAAGACAACTCTTAACCAACCTGGTAGAAAATGCCATCCGTTATACGCCGGAAGGAGGCACCATCACTTTATCTTTGTCTCGAGAAGGAGATTGGGCGCGTCTAGAGGTGAGTGACACCGGAATCGGAATCGCTCCTGGGCATTTGCCCCATATTTTTGACCGTTTATACACGGTTGATAAGGCCCGCTCCCGAGCCAGTGGAGGTAGTGGCTTGGGGCTGGCTATTGTCAAGGGAATTGCCGAGGAACATGGAGGGAAAGTCACTGTGATAAGCGAGCCGGGGAAAGGCAGCACATTTACCGTCTGGCTAAAACTCTAATAATCTTCTGAGCAAATCCTAAGCTTGGCTTAATAAATCGCTGGCATCCTAGATACTGGAGAGGAGTCAAGGTATCTAGGATGCCTTTATTTTGGATGATAACCTATGAAGACAAGAGCCAGGATAATCCTCGTGACCATTAGCTTGGTCATCGCAATAGTAATTCTGTTGGGGCTGTTTCTGGTCAGATGGCAGTCAGGAACCCGCTCGCCGTCGCAGCAAGCACAGAAAACGGATACAGCTCTAGATCTAGGGATCACCTATCTTACGGTGACTCCTGGGTTGTCAGCTTACTACAATCTCGGAGTGGATTCGGGGGCTCTGGTCACTGAAGTGATTCCTCATAGCCTAGCCGATAAGGCAGGGGTAAAGGTAGGAGATGTCATTATTAGTTTCAATGGAACCAGGATAGGGCAGGGGACTTCTTTATTCGGAATGATGCAGACATGCCTGACCGGTGACAGAGTATCGCTGGAAATCTGGAGAGCCCAGAGCAGCCAGACCGTTGAATTCGTTCATGCACTGTAGTAAGTGTTAGAGCCTGCCGGAACCTATTGGTTCTGAAATTGATACAGAGCATATCTTACGTCTCTGGAGGTTGAGCAAATGAAAACACATGAGAATCAAATGGGGAAACATGGAACCTCGCCAGCCGAATGGCCAGAATTTCGAGAGTATGCAATGGGAAAGTATCCACATGAGTTGGATGAAGACTTAGTTGCAGCAATTGAGGCCTTCATCCGGTCTCACAGGGCGGGAAGACTTGCGTCCAGTTCCGCCCTTAATTCATCCTTTGAAGCTACTCATATCCATGTGCCAAGGCGAGCGCGCGAGCCTTTACAAAGAACCAAAGCAAATTCATGAGCGCTTTGTGGTATACGCTAGGGAGACAGCTTCTATATCTGGAAGTATTCTGTTGGATTTGGTAATGATGCGGGGTATTCACGGAGGGAATACCCAAATTCTAATCTCAGTCTAAGCATTTCCCAATGTTGTCTTCAGCTAAGTTCAGTAACATTAATATGATGGAGAGGAGAAGCAGATGGTGGGATGGATAATTCTCGGGGTATTTGTCGGCGGGATGTTTTTGTTAATGATCCGCGGCCAGGGTCATAGCCATGGAATGGGCTGTGGCATGGGTGCCCATCAGCATGGCCAGGAACAGACTCCCGGTGAGGAAGGAAAAGAAAGGCAACAGCGATCGGAGGGGCACGGAGGTGGGTGCCACTAGCTGCGAGCTATAAATTGTCGTTGCCTGCGCCAGGCGATAATACAAATATCAAAGGACTTCTGTTAGGAGGATGCCATGAAAGCATATGCCGGATATTTCGAAAACACAACCAACGTAAAGAGGGGTTGTGAAGGTTGTAGCGGTGATGCCTCGATAATGCAGAGGTGCGCGGAGAAATTCTGGAATGCTATATCGAAATGCGTCGTCTTAGACAATGAGGATATTCTCAAAGACCCGAATTGGCCTTATCTGTGGACTGGCAAGAAATGAAGATACCTGCTTTTGTCCTGTAAGCATGGTCAAACCCACTAAAGAAGGGAGGTGGTGGTGTAACAATCGCTAGGGGGGTGCTGCCGAACTTCCCGCTCAAGGCTACAGCCTAAACTCTTGCCCGTAGAGAACTAAATCTGGGTGCACCGTGTCTAATGACTTGGGCAGCAGCCCCCTAGCAAGACGTACAGGCGAAAGTTGGGCAACCTAAAGGCTTACTATGGGATGGGCGTGCGGGGCTAGAGGCCAAACAGCATATGCATAGAAGGGTTGAGGAAGGAGGGTAAATCAAATGGTAGAGACAATTCTAAGAGAGGAGAAACTTAGGCGCAGGACGGTGGGGGTCCCTCCGTTGACAGGGGGTATAGCCGGCAACTCCACTGAGCTCATTGTGAATGCACCCTTAGTGAGATTGAACCGAATTACCAATGGGGCAAAAGCAGAGGTAGTGGGGAAGCTTGAGTCGTTCAATCCCTTAGGAAGTGTGAAGGACAGGGTTGGAATCATCGATGCAGAAGAGAGAGGATTAATTAGCAGAGATACTGTAATAGTAGCGATGGTTGACTCTGCCAGTAGCAACGCCGGCATTGCACTTGCCTTCGTCTGCGCTGCTAGGGGATACAGTCTTATACTAACTATGCCCGAGACCACGTTACCGGAGCAGAGGCGACTTCTATCTATTTTGGGAGCTGAGTTGGTGCTAACTCCGGGACACGAGGGTATGCGAGGCGCAGCAAAGAAAGCCGAGCAACTTGTGACGGAAAATCCGAACTACTTTATTCCCCACCGGTTCAAGCACCTGGCAATGCCAGAAATATGTCAGCTAACCACTGCCGAGGAGATCTGGAGAGATACTAACGGGGATGCAGACATATTAGTCTCAGAGATAGGCACTGGAGGGACTGTCATCGGAATAACTAAGATTATGAAGAAGGGAAACCCTCAATTCGGGACTGTCGTTGTTGACCCTGCTGACTCGTCAGTTTTTAGTGCAGGGAAACAGGGAGCCTATAGGATTGGGGGCATTGGGGCTGGCTTTGTGCCGGATATTTGGAGAAGAGATCTGATCGACGAGGTTATCAGAGTTACAAATAAAGACGCCGGAATGATGGCCAGAAGATTAGCCAAAGAGGAAGGGATATCGGCAGGCATTTCTTCAGGTGCAGCGACGTGGGCAGCTCTCGAGGTAGCTAAAAGACAGGAAAACGAGGGCAGGCTTATAGTGGCGATCTTATCCGATACTGGTGAGCGCTACATACACTTTCCCGGGGGCTTTCATGATTCATATCAAGGAATCAGTTATATGAAAAGAGGAAATGACTCCTCGCTCTGTTCGTAAGCTAAAAATCAGATAATTTATTTCTTAGTGAACTTCTCGACGACAGAAATAAGCTCGTTCACATGCTCTTCGCTGCGATCGTTGTGGGTTAAAGCGTTGCGAACACAGCCCTGGATGTGGTCCTTCATGACGATATTGGCCACTTTCTGAGTGGCAGCAATGATCGAGGAAAGCTGATTAAGTACATCCACGCAGTACTTGTCTTCCTCGACCATTTTCTGAATTCCTTTGAGTTGACCCTCCATCCGTCTCAGCCGAACCAGTATCTCCTGTTTATCGTTTGTGTATGAGTGAGAATGAGTCTGCATATCTCTGATCTCCTGCAAATTATATGCCCATGGGGGGCATCTATATAGTATTATAAGGGTTGTCGCCGAGAGTGTCAATCTACCCTATTGACAGCACTAAAATAAGGGAGTAAAATTAAACACAGATGCCCCGTAGGGGGATGGGGCATGGTGAAATCATGAAATGCCATAATAATGTTACTTTTTAATGGCAGGTTTTATAACTTTTTTATTGGCGACTTGTTACTATGATAAATATATTTCAGGATTATCAACGGAAGCCGTGTCCTATGGGGAGGCTGGTTAAGCGTGACCGCTGAAGATAAAAAGATGAAGAAAGTAATTCTGCCGCTGAAAGGCATGACCTGTGCCTCCTGCGCGGCCACCATCGAGAAAGCCCTAGCAGGCCTTACAGGTGTCTCGCAGGTCAATGTTAACCTGGCCAGCGAGAAGGCGTCGGTTGAATATAATCCCGACAAGGTGGACATCGCCACCATGGTTAAGACGGTATCGGATGCGGGCTATAGCGTGGCTCTGGAGAAGGCCACTTATGGCATCGGCGGAATGACTTGCGCCTCTTGTGTATCTCATGTGGAGAAGGCTCTAATAGAAGTTAAAGGAGTCGTCGGCGCATTCGTAAACCTGGCGACGGAGAAAGCAACCGTCGAGTTCATATCTGGCGAGGCCACTTCCGCCGATTTCAAAAAAGCGGTAGAAAGCGCCGGCTACCAGTTCCTGGGCGAGGGTAAGCCTGGTTTGAATAAAATCACTTTTGCTGTTACCGGCATGACCTGTGCCTCCTGCGTGTCCCACGTCGAGAAAGCCCTGCGCGAGGTGGATGGTGTTATTTCGGCAAACGTAAACCTGGCCACCGAAAAGGCAACCGTTGAGTACGATCCTGGCAAGGCCAGCATGGCTGGCTTCAAGAAGGCGGTGGAGGATGCCGGCTATGGCGTAGGGACTGTGGTCAGCGAGGAGATGCCAACTATCGCTGATACCGTGACGGAATCCAACCGCCGCGAGATGAGGACCCTCAGGAATAAACTCATCTTTGCCTGTATTATCGGAGTTTACATGCTCCTGGTCGCCCTTTCGGAATATACCGGGAGCTGGCTCCCTTCCATCTTCAGCAATGGGTACCTGCTCTGGGTTCTGGCAACGCCTGTGCAGTTCTGGGCAGGATGGCAGTTTTACTCGGGCATGTGGGGCGCACTCAAACACAAAACTGCCAACATGAATACCTTGATTGCCGTAGGCACTTCAGCAGCTTATTTCTACAGCGTTGCTGCCATCCTAGCTCCTGGCTTCTTCGCTGCAGGTGGACGCGGCTCCCAGGTCTATTTTGATACGGCCAGTGTCATTATTGCCCTTATCTTGCTGGGCCGCCTGCTGGAAGCCAGGGCGAAGGGGCAAACCTCTGATGCTATCAAGAAGCTTATCGGCATGCAGGCTAAGACAGCCCGGGTGGTGCGGCAGGGACAAGAAACTGACATCCCCGTGGAGGAGGTCGTTACAGGAGACATCATCGTTGTCAGGCCCGGGGAAAAGGTGCCGGTTGACGGCATCATCAGGGAGGGCGGCTCCAGCCTAGACGAGTCAATGGTCACGGGGGAGAGTCTGCCTGTAGAGAAGAGGACCGGCGACCAGGTTATCGGCGCTACTCTTAATAAGACAGGCAGTTTCCGCTTCGAGGCGACCAAGGTAGGCAAGGACACAGTGCTCGCCCGGATTATCAAGCTCGTGGAGGAGGCCCAGGGAAGCAAAGCCCCCATCCAGAGGATGGCCGACATTATTTCGTCCTATTTTGTCCCGGCAGTTATCGGTGTCGCTACTATCACGTTCCTCATCTGGCTGTTTGTGGGACCAAGCCCTGTCCTGACGTACGCCCTGCTCAACTTTGTCGCCGTCCTGATTATTGCCTGCCCCTGCGCGCTGGGGCTGGCTACGCCCACGGCCATCATGGTGGGCACTGGCAAGGGGGCCGAAAACGGTGTCCTCATCCGCAGTGGCGAGGCTCTGGAAACGGCCCACAAGATACAGACTATCATTCTGGACAAGACAGGCACCCTGACTCAGGGCCGTCCAGTGGTCACGGATATTCTGGCAATCCCTGGAATAAGCCAAGACGAACTGCTTCGCGTGGCGGCCTCAGCGGAGCGCGGTTCGGAGCATCCCCTGGGGGAGGCAATTATTAACGCCGCACGCGAAAGAAATCTCACTTTAGAAGATGCCGCCAGCTTCAATGCCATTCCTGGTCACGGTATCGAGGCAAAAATAGACGGCAAAGCGGTGCTCCTGGGCAACCTGAAGTTGATGCAGGACCGCGGGTTCTCCCTTAATGGCCTGGAAGAGAAGGCGAGCCAGCTTTCGCATGAAGGTAAAACGCCGATGTTCCTGGCGATTGATGGCAGCAGCACAGGTATAATTGCTGTTGCCGATACACTTAAGCCAAATTCCAAAGCAGCGGTAAAAGAGCTGCACCGGCTTGGGCTGGAAGTGGTGATGCTTACCGGCGACAATAAACGCACTGCCGAAGCAATCGCTAAGGAGGTAGGGATTGAACGGGTGCTGGCCGAGGTCCTGCCCGAAAACAAGGCTGCTGAGGTAAAGAGGCTCCAGGGTGAAGGCAAGGTGGTAGCCATGGTGGGTGACGGCATCAACGATGCCCCTGCCCTGGCACAGGCTGATGTAGGTATTGCCATAGGTACCGGCACAGACGTGGCTATCGAAGCCGCAGATATCACGCTTATGAGTGGCGACCTGAGCGGTGTTGTTACCGCTATTGCTCTGAGCAAACGTACACTGAGGACCATCAAGCAGAATCTATTCTGGGCGTTTGCCTACAATGTTGCGCTGATACCGATAGCTGCCGGTGTGTTGTATTTCGCCTTCGGCCAAAGCGGAACACCCCAGGGATTACGTTTCTTCTTCGGTGATTATGGCTTCCTTAACCCCATACTCGCTGCTCTGGCTATGGCAACCAGTTCAGTGACTGTAGTGTCGAACTCGTTACGGCTCAGAGGTTTCCGCCCGTCCAGGTTGACCAAGGGAGACTAACTGGGAAAGAAGGGAGGTGAGCATGATGAAGATCGTAGAGCTATGCGGCAAGGGGCACTGCCCGGTAGTCAAGATAGCGGATGACCATGTCGAGATTGGCGAAGAGAACAACGTGTGTGTTCTGTCGCTGAATGAGTGGGAGGTGCTGAAGCAGAAAATTCTCAGTAAGGAGCTATAATCGAAACCTGTTCGCTGGAACCAGAGTTGCTTTGGTTCCAGCGAAAACTTTAAGAGGCTACAGACGGATCGGGTTGGTCGAATCAGGTTAGGAATAGGGGCTGAACAAAATGAGGGGCCTTGTCATCAATATAAATCCGGTGGCATTAAAAATCGGGCATTTTGCGCTGTCCTGGTATAGCATCATTATAGTAGCGGCAATTATCGCCGCAGTTGTTGTTGCACTGAGGGAGGGCAAAAGAAAGGGTATTTCGAGCGAGATAATTTATTCGTTGATCCCGTGGGTTCTGATTGGAGGTTTCCTGGGAGCCCGGTTGTTCCATGTCATAGATTGGTGGCAATATTACGCAGCTAATCCGCTTCAAATATTTGAGGTCTGGCAGGGCGGCCTGGCTATCTGGGGAGCGCTGGCTGGAGGTGCCCTAGCAGCTATTATCTATTCCAGGGTAAAGCATATATCGTTTGGCCTTCTGGCTGATACCGCGGTTCCGGCTTTACTGGTTGCTCAAATAATCGGCCGGTTTGCCTGCATCATCGATGGCGATGCAACGGGTGTTGCGACCGGTTTACCCTGGGGCTTCACTTATATCAATCCCGGCTCTATGGTCCCCCACAATTTATTTGGCGTACCCACCCAACCTTATCCTGTGTATGACCAGCTATGGAACTTGGTAGGCTTAGCGCTCGCGCTGAGCCTTCGGCGGTATTTTAAGAGGGATGGGCTGCTATTCTTAAGCTACCTGTCATTTTACGCGGTGGGCAGGTTTATACTCACCTTCGTTCGCCATGAAAATATCTGGTTCTGGGGTTTGCAGGAAGCGCAGGTGGTAGCTATCGCCGTTTTGGTGGTATCGGCAGCAATAATGATATATCTGTACAGAAGACCGAAGGTCGATATAACTCCGGAAACCTTAACTTGAGCAACCGGGAGTTTATCGTCCATTAACCGGACTACTAGACAAAGGAGTGAGCCACTCAAAGCAATCGTGACAGTCTTATCGCTTATCCAGGTTGGGGAGGAGGAATTAGAGATGTCAAGCGAGGACAAGGCTTCGGAAATTATTAAGAGGCGGTGGAATAGGACGGCCTGGTACTATGACTATTTGATGGCCTTTATGGATCGGGTTGGTGTGAGGAAGGGGCGCAGACTGCTGTGGAGCAGGGTGGAAAGCAGCCACGTACTGGAGATAGGTGTTGGTACTGGCAACAACTTCCCCTACTATCCACCTGATGCTGAAATGACCGCAATTGACTTCAGCGAGGGAATGCTAAAGCGCGCCAAAAACAGAGCGAGCAGGCACAAGGTGAAAGTCGACCTACGGCAGATGGATGTGCAGAATATGAAGTTTGCCGACAATACCTTCAACACGGTAGCATCAACGCTGGTCTTTTGCTCTGTTCCCGACCCGGTTCGTGGAATCAAAGAAGTTGCGAGAGTATGCAAACCGGGCGGCAAAGTGATCTTGCTTGAAAACGACTTCAACTCTGTCCCTATTATCAGCTGGCTTGCGAAGCTCGCCAATCCGTTAGCAGTGCGGATGATCGGGGCGGACTTCACCCGGCACCCGATGGACAATGTGGCTTCAAGCGGTCTTGCGGTGGAACGGGTCACCAGCCTACGGCGGGGCCTCTGGAAGCTGATCGAGGCAAGGAAGGTGTAACCGGGAGGTGGAAAGAATGGCAAATGACTACCAGAGGTTATTCGAGGAAATCCGCAAAGCGGGGCTCAATCCGCTGGGGTGCGTGTATACCTCATTGGATAAGGTGTTGAGACTTCCAGTTGAGGAGCAAAGGGCGTTGAAGGCAAGCCTCATTTCCGAGAACTTCCGTATTCACTATGAGAACAATGCATATTATCGCGGGCTTTGCCAACAGCAGGGAGTGATACCATCGGATGTTTGTTATTACGATGACCTGATAAGAATCCCTCTGATACCGGTGAGCCAGTTCAAACGCACAGATACACAAAAGCTGCTGAGCCTGGGGCTGGATAAGATAGAGGTTGAGATGAGGAGCACCGGCACCAGTGGAATCCCCAGCGTGACGCGGCGTGACTCCGAGACTGTCACTCAGGGGTTTCTCGCTGTATGGGCAATGTACAGGGAGTTCTTCAAGTTTTCCAGCGGAGCGATAGTGTTCCTGATGCCCTCGCCGGAAGAAGTGCCTGAAATGGGCATGATCAAGGTTTCGAACATGCTCGGCGGGCTGGTAGATACAAGCAGATTCGTAGTAAGAAAGACCTCTTTCGACCCGCAAGAGGCTGTGGCGCTTCTGACGCAATGGGAGAGTGAGCACATTAGGCATATTGTGGGGCCCCCTTTCCTGGTACACAACTTAATACAGTACCTCAAGAAGCACGACATTCGTCTGAAACTGGATGGAGAAACCAGGATCATCACCATGGGTGGTTGGAAGCGGTTCACGGGAGAGGCTATCTCGCGAGAGGAATTCAACCGCGAGTGCGCTGAGTATCTGGGAGTTCAGCCTGAGCAAATCAGGGATATATATGGGCTGATCGAAGGAAATATGATGGCTATAGAATGCAGCCACCACCGGAAGCACGTGGCTCCCTGGGTACACTTCAGCGTTAGGGAACTCGATGATTACCGGAGGGAAGTGCAAGAAGGAAAGCGCGGAGTGCTGGCAATAATAGACCCTACCAGCCTGGCTTATCCAGCATACATCCTGACTGAAGACATGGCGTATCTTGAGGAGACGACTCCGTGTCCCTGCGGAAGAAACGGGGAGCGCGTTAATGTCATAGGACGGCTCACGGGTGCCGAAGTGGGCTGTTGTGCCATCAATCTGGACAAGGCGATGTATGCTTCCGAGAGAGCTGCCTAGAGTCTTAGATTGCAGAGTAGCGTTATTTTATGCATTGATGAGAGCCCGCGCCTCTTCTGTCACTTGCTCTTAATCAATCCCATATCCAGGAGAGATTTTCTCACCATTTCTTTCTGTGCTGCTGTTATCCGAGGAAGAGGACTCTTGACATAGGGCTGGATAGGGTGACCCAACTGGCGCATTGCCTCCTTTATAATAGGAGATTGCACCGGCGCAGCTACCATAGAGACCAGCGGATAAATCTTTTCCTGCAATTGAGAAGCCTTTTTCTCATCTCCCTTCTTGAAACTCTCATAGAGCGAAACGATATCCTTTGGTACAATGCATGGAATCGGGCAGATAACCCCGGTCCCTCCTATCTTTAGAGTTTGCAGCAGAATGAAACTGATGCCGGTGAAGACGTAGAACGGCTCTTTCGTGACACACTGCAAAATTTGCTCGGCTTTTTCCACCGGCCCCGTCTCTTTAATCCCCACAATATTTTCTATACGAGACAGTCTGGAAATCAACTCGGGCGACATCTCCAGATGGGTGACGTACGGAAAGTCATAAAGCAGAATCGGCAGGTCTACCGCTTTCGAGATTGCTTTGTAATGATTAAATACGTCGTCATCCGTAAGAGGGAAATATATGGGCAGATTGATCAAAAGCCCGTCTGCTCCTTTGTCCCTGGCATATCTGCTCAACAATATAGCTTCGTCTGTGCCTATGCTCGAGGTGCAGACGATGACCGGTACCCGCCGGTTAGCTTGCTCCGTGACGATATCTATCACCCTTTTCTTCTCATCTAAGGTAAGATAGGGGAATTCCCCCGAACTTCCCAAGGCCACCAGTCCGTGTACGTGGTTTCTAATTAAAAAATCTACCTCGTGCCTCAGGCCGTCCTCGTCGATTTGAAGGCCCCTGCTTAAAGGCGTGACCATCGCGGGGTAAACTCCCTCGAATTTTCTCATTTTAACTCCCTCCAAACCTGGTATTGCGATATTCTACCGCGAGATGTATACTTGTTGCAAGAAGCCCTTGAAGTATGGGCAAATCTATCCCTTTAAGGGGAAGAATGCGCCAGCCTTACGAACAGTACATCGACCAGAACTACAAACCTGAACTGTCCTATGAGGAGTGTCTCCGTATCGTTAAGGGGCTGGAAGCTGTCAGGATACACCATTTGACCAAAAGCCCTATCGTTGAGAAGGCGGCCAAGTTGATGCAGCGCCATAAAATCCATTATCTCCCGTCATTGAATCAACTTATAGAGGATATGGCTGCAAAGGTTTTGGATGAGACCAATCTGCCGCATCCTGGGATACCATAGTTGCCCTCTCTCTATTGTGTTTGTACGTTGTTTCACCGAGTTACCGCAGTAACCCGCATCTCTGCGAGAAGGGTTCTGGCAAAGCCTGCCAGGCCGCCCTGGTGGACCAGAAAGCGGTCTTCCCATGCGGGCTCGAACCTGTTTTTGAACCTGTACAGTCCCTTGAAAGAGAAAAACCGGTTGCCCCGCTCAAATAGAAGATGAGCGATTCTCTCTTCAAGGCTGGCGCCGCCTCGGTTGCCCACTCCGGCAAAGGGAACGAGGCCCATCGAGAGGCTCGCGCATCCCCGGTCCTTCAGATCGAACAGCACTCTGGCGATCAGGTACTCCATGGCGCTGTTTGGAGCTCTGTTGAGGTGTCGCATCATATCGAGCTCAGCCTCTCCCTGTCGGTAGTCGGGCATTTCGTTGGCAAAGGCAATGAGCGAGCCTGCAGAGTCTCTGATAATATATAATGGCATCTCATCCAGGTATGCCCGATCGAACCACCCCAAGGCGAAACCGTGTTCGTGTTTTCCCGGCAGCGTCAGCCATGAGTCAGAGACCTCTTTTGCTTCTTCCAGCAACGACTCGGGATGTGGCGGCACATGTCTGGCGAACGTATAACCTTGATGCTCGAATCTATGGCGGAGATAGCGGAAGAACTTGTCTTCCGCCGTCACTGAACAAAAGTGTGCCACATCGACCACAGCCTCCTCGCCGAACTTAATCACCCGCAGGCCCAGGTTGCGGTATATCGGAAGGAGGTCGGCTAAGGCCTGATGGAAGGCAACTATCCAGCGTTTCCGGGAAGAGAACCGCATGAATTCGCGGATGCTTTGTTCGAGACGGTCATCGGGTCCAACGGGGTCACCCAGGCTGATAGCCACGCAGAGGGCTGTTTTGTAGGCGATAACGCAGGTATTGTCTGCGGCAAACAGGTACGACTTTTCGGGCCACAACTTGAAAAAGTCCAGTGAGGAGCGCCCGTATTTTTGGACAATATCCCTGGCTTCGGCGCGCTCACGGGGTTCGCTGGTTAACTTACTGGCCGAAATCCTGTCTCCACTGTTGCTCAAGGTATAGCTGCCTCCTCTTAGCCAAATCATACCAGTTATCGCAGGAACTCGCTACAGGAGATGGATAGTTATAGGGCGACATCGAATTCAGCAGTTGGGATGCTTCCCTAAAATGTCATAACTATTTGACTTTTTGCAGCCGCATTTTATGACTTGTTTATCACCAAATACGTATTATAAAGTTACAGTTTTTTCACTTAACCTGTGTTGAGTCGTCGCACTATCGGGCCCTGCTTTTCAGTGAGACGTGCCAGCCTAGAGTTGTTTGAACTTTGCTTTGATGTTGGGAGGGGGAAGATGAGTAGTAATCAAGGCCTTAACGATTGCAACAAGATGGAGGTGGCCACGCTCGCCGGTGGCTGTTTCTGGTGTCTTGAAGCCATCTTCGATGAGTTGGAAGGCGTAGAAAAGGTAGTATCGGGCTACTCAGGTGGCAAGACGGCAAATCCATCCTACAAAGAGGTATGTGGAGGCAGGACAGGCCATGCAGAGGCTGTGCAAGTGGTGTTTGATCCGAGCGTGATTTCCTATAGGGAAATTTTAGCGGTATTTTTCTCGATGCATGACCCAACGACGCTGAACCGTCAGGGGGCTGATGTGGGCACTCAATATCGCTCTGTGATTTTCTACCACGATGATAAGCAAAAGGCTTTAGCTGAGCAGTTGATAAAGGAGCTAAATGCGGCGAAGATATGGAGTAGGCCCATCGTGACTGAGGTTGCGCCATTTGGTTCTTTCTACCCGGCGGAGGGCTACCATCAGCGCTATTTCAAGCAAAACGCCACGCAATCTTATTGCCAGGTCGTTATCGCGCCAAAATTAGCGGAGTTTCGCGAACATTATAGCGACAAGCTGAAAAAACAAAAGATGACTGGAGATGCTCGTGGAAATGTCATAAATTCTTAATCTTTTAGCTGTCAATTTTATGATTTCTAGATTCTCTGTTGTTAGCATGTAGGGTGCGGGCACGCAAGTTGAATAATAGACTGACAAAAAGCCCGGAATGACACATTTAAGGGTTCCGAGGGGATAGATGGGAGACGCAGGGAAAAAGCTGTTCACCTTGAAGCAGTTGAAAGAGTTTGACGGAAAATCCGGAAAACCCGCATACCTAGTCTTCAAAGGCAAAGTCTATGATGTTTCCGGCAGTCCTCTCTGGACAGACGGGAAGCATCAGGGCCGGCATTTCGCCGGGACCGATTCGACTGAAGAAATAACTAATGCGCCCCATGCCGAAGAGGTCTTGACGAAATTCCCAGTCATAGGTGAGCTAGGGGAAGAAAAGCGTTCGATAGCTGCACTGGCAAATAGAATAGAGGAATTTCATCCTCATCCCATGTTAGTTCATTTTTCGGTAGCATTTTCCATTGCGATTCCAATATTAGCTATTATCTATGTTTCTACCCATAAACCCTCTTTTGAAACGGCGTCATACTATTTGCTTATAGGCGATTTCTTAACTTCAGCTATGGCCGGATTTGCCGGCGTATTCAGTTGGAGTGTGACTTACGAAAGGAGAATGACGAGCGTATTTATCCGGAAAGCGGTATTCACTGTCTTACTGGCTGTCCTTGTCACAACGTGTTTTATCTGGCGAACTGTGGACCCTAATGTCTTGACATCAGAAACGGCTTTTTCTTATGTGTATTTGGCGCTATTAATCATTTTAGTGCCGATAGTCGGTATGCTGGGCCACTACGGAGGGAAAATAGTCTACTCCTGAGTGTCGGACAATCGGGAGGTGGAAGCCATGTCCAGGATGAAAGAGCTGCAAGAAGTAGCCGAAATAATATCGATTGCGATAGTGCGCGAGCAAGCCTCAATCAAATACTACAAATATGCCCACCAGAAAGCAACGAGTGAAACCGCTAAAAAGACCTTTTCACTTTTATTGGAACAGGAGAGAACACACGAAGCCGAACTAAGGGCCAGGCTCCATGAAATAAAGGCCGAAATCGACTCTGAGCGTACGAAGTCGAAATAATCCCCCTGCCCTTGTACATTCACCATACCACGCGTTTTTCTTGACACAGTCTCGTAGGTCGGGTAAGATTTTCTCTGGACTCCGAGCCAAGGAAACTCCATGCCCTACAAGACCATAATCTTCGAGAAAAAAGAGAAGGTGGTCTGGCTCAGCCTCAACCGCCCCCGCATAGGCAATACTATAAACCTCGAGATGGCGAACGAGCTTGTCGATGCCTGCCTCGCCATAAAGGAGGATGATGAGGTCAGGGTGGTTGTGGTCACTGGAACAGGTAAGGTATTCTGTTCCGGATTCGATATCGCCGAGCTTCGCTCTGTCGCTGCAGATAACCTCAAGCAGATGAATCCGGCGAGCCTGAGCTCGAATGCGGTGGCCGGGCTGGATTGCCCTGTGATCGCTGCAATTAACGGGGATGCTTTAGGCGCTGGCCTGGAGCTGGCATTAAGCTGCGACATCAGGATTTGTTCGCAGAATGCCCATTTTGGTTTTCCTGAGACTTCCTATGGCATCATTCCCAGCGGAGGAGGGACCCAGCGTCTGCCCCGGATTGTAGGCAGGGGGAAGGCTGCGGAGATGATTATTACCGCCGAGCCTATAGATGCTGCGGAGGCATACCGCGTTGGTTTGGTTTCCCGGGTAGTGCCTAAGCAGAAACTTCGCGAGGAGTCCGAAAAGATAGCCGGGAAGCTCATCTCAAGGGCGCCTATCGCAGTGAGATATGCCAAGGAGGCGGTGAACAAGGGCCTGGACATGACTCTGCCTCAGGGGCTGAGACTGGAGGCCGACCTCTCATTCCTGCTGCAGACGACTAAAGATAGAGCGGAAGGTATCCAAGCTTTTCTGGAGAAAAGGAAGGCGCAATTCAAAGGAGAATAACATACTTATTGCCATGAACGCTTTTGAAACCATTATTTACGAGAAAAAGGAGGGCATTGCCTATATCACGCTGAACCGTCCCCGGGCGTTGAATGCAGTTAACATAAGGATGAGGGATGAGCTGTATGAGGTGCTGCCTGCACTAGATGATGACCCCCAGGTGATGATAGGGATAATCAAGGGGGCCGGTGATAAGGGGTTTTCGGCAGGGGCCGACATCACCGAGTTCGGGACTGCTCCTTCCCAAGCCATAGCCAGGCAGGTGAGGTGGGAACGTGACCTCTGGGGGCAGTTCATGGGCGTTTCCAAGCCTCTCATCGCTGCAATACACGGTTTCGCGCTGGGGGCAGGAATAGAAATGGCTATGTGCTGCGATATCAGGATAGCCTCGGACGATGCGAGGTTCGGTTTGCCTGAGGTAGGTATAGGGATGATTCCCACGGCCGGAGGCAGTCAGACCATGCCCAGGCTGGTGTGGCCGGGCATGTGCATAGCAAACATACTTACTGGCGAGACTATTGGTGCTGTCGAGGCGATGCGGATAGGGTTGATCCACAGGGTTGTTAAGCGCGCTGACCTTATGTCTGCCGCTGAGGGAATGGCGAAGCTGATAATGTCACGAGGGCAACTTGCGGTCAGATACGCTAAGCAGGCGATAAATCGCGGTTTGGACCTGTCTTTGGAGCAGGGCCTGGAGGTGGAGGGAGAGCTTTTTGCCCTCTTGCTAAGCACGGTTGGGGCAGGTGCTACAACCTACCCCAGAAAATAAAAATACAAAATGCAGGGGCGGTGAGCAAATGACGCAGGGAAGTGGTGGAAAAACGCTGGAGGAGCTAATAGAGGAAGTCGCTGACCTTATCGTGAGGTCGAAGCGAATCGTGGTGTTCACGGGGGCTGGCATCAGCACCGAGTCGGGGATACCTGACTTCAGGGGCCCAGATGGGCTGTGGACTAAATTCGATCCTGAGGATTTCACATATCAGAGATTTGTCAGCAGCCGCGAGGCGAGGAAAAGGCTGTGGGGGATGAGCAAAACCGTGGGGTTGAGCTGGCACGATATGAAGCCGAACGAAGCGCACTATGCTGTCGCTGAACTGGAGAAGCTGGGCAAGCTGGACTGCGTTATCACTCAGAACGTGGACGGATTTCATCAAAAAGCTGGCTGCTCGGAGGACAAGGTGCTCCAGCTCCACGGCAATATGCAGTGGGCCAGGTGCCTTACCTGCGGCGAGCGCTGGAGCAATGAGGAAGTGATGAGGTGGGTTGAGGCCGGGGTTGAGGACCCGGAATGCGTTAAGTGCGGTGGAATCATCAAGCCGGAGGGTGTGTTTTTCGGGGAGGCTCTGCCCGTAAAAGAGACTATGGAGGCGGAGCAGCGCTCCTCAAGCTGCGACCTCTGTATTGTGATAGGCTCTTCGCTCGTGGTCTATCCGGCGGCGATGATGCCGCAGTATGCAGTGCAATCCGGGGCAAAGTTGGTTATAATTAACGAAGGCGAAACCAGCCTGGACTATGCCGCCGATGTCCGCATCAATGACAGGGCGGGCAAGGTCATGTCGCAGGTGGTTAAGAAGGTCAAGAAAAAGATGCGCAAGGAAAGAACGAACAAGCGAGATTCTTCCCCTTCACTTCGTTCAGGGTCAGAATGACATATTTCGGCAATATTAAATTAGGAGGTTAAATGAATACTACGGACTTCCTCACAATTGCCAGCGCTATCGTACCTGACCGCACAGCAATAATATTCGAAGGGAAAAAGTTCAGCTTCGGCCAGCTTAACGAGCGCTCCAACAGGCTGGCTAACGCTCTTACTAAACTCGGGGTCAAGAAGGGCGATATCGTGGCCATATTGCAGGTCAACTGCAACCATTATCTCGAAACATACTACGCAGTAGCGAAGCTAGGCGCCATCTTCGCACCGCTGAATTTCAGAGCCAAGGCCGACGAGCTTACCTATATGCTCAACAACTGCGAGGCCAGGATACTGTTTGTTGGCGAACGCTACCTTGATATGTTGCAGTCGATGAGACCCAATCTAGCCAAAGTGGAGCACTATATAAGCATCGACAAGAAGGTCGATGGCATGCTCTATTATGAGGACCTGCTGGCCAAAGCATCCCCGGAGGATGTATTCGCTGAAATCGATGATAACGATATCACCATGCTGATGTATACTGCGGGCACCACCGGAAGGCCGAAGGGAGTGCCCTTAACTCATAACAGCTTTGTAACATATATGTTGAGCAATGTAACACCTGTAGACCCTGAGATAGAGGAGACCAATCTGCTTACCGTGCCACTGTACCATGTCGCCGGAGCACAGGCTGTGCTGGCTGCTACTTACGGTGGCAGGACTCTGGCGATGATGAGGCAGTTTGAGGTGAAAGAGTGGATGAAGACCGTGGAGCAGACTAAGGCCAACCGGGCTATGCTTGTGCCTACTATGCTCAAACGCGTTATCGACGACCCGGAGTTCAGTAAACACAACCTTTCCTGCCTTAAGGTGATAACTTACGGGGCAGCTCCGATGCCCTTTGAGGTGATAAGAAAGGCTATAGATGTCTTTCCTGGCGTCATGTTCATCAATGCCTTCGGGCAGACAGAGACTGCTTCCACTATAACTTCTCTTGGGCCCGAAGACCATGTTATCTCGGGGACAGAGGAGCAGAAGCAGAAGAAGCTGAAAAGGCTGCAGTGCTCCATTGGCAAGCCCATGGATGATGTACAGATAAAGATTGTCGACGAGCATGGTAAAGAGGTACCGGTGGGTGACGTGGGCGAGATAATCGCCAAAGGGCCCAGGGTGATGAGCGGATATTGGAAAGATCCCGAGAAAACGGCAAAGGCCCTGACCAAGGATGGCTGGCTGCATACCGGCGATAAGGGTTATGTGGACGGAGAGGGCTACATCTACCTGGCAGGACGCGGCGACGATATGATAATAAGAGGAGGCGAGAACATCTCCCCCGAAGAGGTGGAGAATGTGCTGTATGCTCATCCCTGTGTCGAAGAGGCTGCCGTAATCGCAGTGCCCAGTGCAGAATGGGGGCAGGAACCAAAGGCTGTGGTAGTTCTCAAGAAAGGCGAGAAGGCTACTCCGGAGGAGCTGATGGAGTTCTGCCGCCAGAAGCTTTCCAGCTTCAAACGGCCGCGCTATGTTTGCTTTATCAACGAGCTTCCGCGTACTTCTACCGGGAAGGTGCTGAAGAGGACGCTTCGAGACCAGCACGGCAAGGCGGACAACACCTAGCAAGAAGGTTCTTGAGTGTAAAAGCAGGGTGTCAGGCAGTTAGTGGTGTGCCGACACCCTGCTTTCTTATCGCTTAAGGTAGAATATTAGCTATGAAGAAAATCATATTAGCGTCGGCGTCTCCGCGGAGGAAAGAGCTTCTGGAGAAAATCGGCCTGAAATTTGAGGTCGATCCTGGTAATTACGCGGAGGACATGCGCTCCGGATTGAGTCCCGGTGAGCTTGCCGGAGAGATTTCGCTACAGAAAGCCAGGGCTGTCGCCAAAAGGCACAAGAACACTATAGTCATCGCTGCGGACACCTTTATTGTTTTTAAGAGCAAAATCATGGGCAAGCCTGGAACTGAGGCTGAAGCGAGAAAAATGCTTATGAGGCTGAGGGGAAAAACTCATTCAGTGATCACCGGTTTTACCATTCTGGATGCGGACAGCGGCAAGGTATTGACCGAATCGGTAAAGACTGTTGTCCACATTAAGAATCTGACCTCCGAAGAAGTTGACGCCTATGTTAAATCGAAGGAGCCACTGGACAAGGCGGGGGCATATGCGATTCAGGGATTGGGATCAGTTATCGTAGACAGAATCGAGGGTGACTATTTCAATGTAATCGGGCTGCCGTTGAGCGCTCTGGCGGAAGCACTGAAAGAGTTCGGGATAAACGTGTTATAAAAAGTTGCGTATTGTATCGGCCCCGGTAAAACCTTTGGAGCCGAGATAACAATCTACGCCGTTCTTTGCGATTCAGGAGGCTTTCATGCAAGTCGCGACCCACATTCACGATATAAAGATGTCTTTCAAGCTGGAAATCGCCCCGGGGAAAACGCTGGATAGGTTTGTCTATCTGTGGCTCATTTATGCTAAGCAAATCTACGTGGTGGATAGTGGCGTTGCCGGTGCTAAAGACTTGATTTTGGGTAGTGTTAAAGAGACCGGCCACGATCCCGCGAATATAGCAACCTTGGTCATAACTCACGCTCACCCCGACCACGTTGGCGGAGCTCTTGGCGTGCAGAAAGCTACCGGATGTGTTGTTGCGGCTCACGAAGCCGATAAGTCCTGGATTGAAGATACAGAGCTACAGTACCGACAGCGGCCGGTGCCCAGCTTCCACTCCATTGTCGAAGGCCCTGTGAGAGTTGACCGCGTCTTGCACGACGGAGATAGCTTAGAGTTGAGGGATGGCAGCGCTTTGAAAGTAATGCACACCCCAGGACATGCGAAAGGCCATATCTCTCTCCTCTACGAGGCGGACAGGTCATTGTTCTGCGGCGATTGCGTTCCTCTCCGTGGGGCAATGCCAGTATATGAGGATGTCTTCGCCTTGGTGAGATCAATTAAGAGACTAGGAGCCGTTAGCGGGCTGGAACTCTTGCTCTCTTCGTGGGACGTGCCTCGCCGCGGCCGTCAGATTTATGAAGTGATGGATGAGGCACTGTCCTATATTCAAGACATACACCAAACCGTAAGACAGGTCAGGACTGAGCTTGGTGCTGCGGACGTGCCGATGATAGCCAGGGAGGTCAGTCGAAAACTGGGATTCCCCGAAACAGTCTTGGCTCCCCCTTTCTTCAAGACTGTTGAAGCTCATTTGCGCGTAAGTGAGTACCGCGACCCGCTCGCGTTGTAAGGTTGAGGGATTTGGTCTTACTTCAACCTAATACGCCCGCCACCTTGCTCGTTATTGACGGCAACAAATTTGGCTGCTTCTTCGCCGGCGACGTAGCCTGTAGAGAAGGCTGCTTGCAGGTTGTAGCCTCCGGTATCCGCATCCACGTCCAGCACTTCACCGCAGAAGTATAGTCCGCTGACCAAACGTGAGGCCATAGTGCGCGGGTCTACCTCTTTAAGCGAGACGCCTCCTGCAGTGACCATTGCAGCAGCCGGAGACAGAGGGCCTACGATGTTGAAACGCAGTGACTTAAGAAGGCTAACTAACCTTTTTCGCTCTTTGGCGTTAATCTGATTAACTGGTTTATCAAGCGGCATGCCGGTCATCTCGATAAGGGGCTCGACCATCTTGTTTGGCAACAGGTCTGAGATGATGCGCTTAAGGCTCCGTTTGCCGTGGAGCTCGAAGTCCTGCTGAAGAATCTGGTCGAGCTGCTTATCGCTGAGGTCGGGCTGAAGGTCGATGGATATGCTCACAGGCCCTTTGTCCAAAGCATCGACTATGGCCAGGCTCATCTGCAATGTAATAGGTCCGCCGATGCCGAAATGTGTCATCATCATCTTGCCTCTGCGGCTTTCAATAACGGGCCAGCGAGCTTTCTCACGCCCCGTGCCGCGTCCCACGTCGCTAGATGGTGTCCGCGATGGGTCAATCTCATCAGCGTTGCACGGGTAGGCAGTCAGGCGCGCGTTGTGCAGACTGACGCCTTGCATGCTCCGGGCGAGTTCGATTTCTTTGACGACCAGAGGTACCAGTGAGGGTCGCAGTTTCAATATGGTATGGCCAACAGCCTCAGCCATGCGGTAGCCGTCGCCGGTGGAGCCGGTGCCGGGATATGAAGCGCCTCCAGTAGCCAGGACGATTGCTGCTGCTCGGTAAATGTCTTGCTCTGTTTGCACACCAGTCACGCGCCCTCTATCAACCTGTATCGAGGTTGCTCTTACGCCGGTAAGTATCTGTACTCCATGGTCAGCCAGATATCTCTGGAAGGCTTTCACCACATCGCGGGCATCGTCCGAGGCAGGGAATATCCTGCCGTCCAGCTCGGTCTTCGTATCTACGCCGTAGCGTCTCAGAAAGGCCAGCAGGTCATCGCGAAAGTAGTGGTGGAACACGTTACGGAGGAAACGCCCGTTTGCGCCATACATAGCGACGAAATCGTCTAATTGCCTGGCGTTGGTCAGGTTGCAGCGCATCTGGCCGCTGATGCGGAGCTTCATGCCGGAGCGTTTCATCTTCTCCAGGAGTAGCACCTCAGCGCCCAACTCTGCCGCTCGCCCTGCAGCCATCATACCGCTGGCCCCGGCCCCGATAACGATGACTCGCTTGTTTGTCATAAAAAACTCAGTCGTATCCAGATTAGGCCAACTCACCGATGCGGATTTGAAGCGGATTCACTATAAGCTGTCTGCGTATTGCCTGATATATCTCTTTACCTCTGAGGCAGGCTGGTAGATGCCGAAGTGGCCCTCGCACAATATGTCTGCTTTCAAGTCTATAAGCTTCTGTAAAGAGAGCTTCGCCAGCTCCGGGTCTGCTCCCCACGCTGGATAGTAGGGGCCGTGGATATCCTGCCCGAAGAGTACCCTCTGTTTATCGATGTCCACGTACGCTGCAATGCTGCCCGGAGTATGGCCGGGGATGTGAATCACCTTGAGTTCATATTTCCCGATTTTTAAAATCTCCTCAGCACCTTTGATTCTCATGTCTACATGGCAAGGAGTGTAGGATACGCCGTAGGCCTGGGCAGCTATGCCGCCGTCTCCCTCTATCTCGTCGGCGTCGAGTTCATGGGCTATTATCTTAGCGCCGAACTCCTTCTGGAAACGGTGAAGCGAGCCAATGTGGTCGATGTGGGAATGGGTTACCAGGATGCTCTTGAGTTTTTTAGGATCGAAGCCCAGTTGCTTTATATTGGAGATAAGTTTGTCGAAGCTCATGCCCGCGCCTGAGTCGATGAGCAGAAGGTCGCCGGCGTCGAGGAGGTAGACGCTGCAATCTAAGTGGTGGGATATATCGGCGCCGCCGACCTGATATACGTCCTTGAAGACTTTAAAGGGCTTGCTCAAAATTTCATTCCTTGTTGTTCAGGCCAGAGTGCCGCCGTCCAGGAATATGGTCTGGCCTGTGATGTAGCTTGAAGTCTCCGAGGCAAGGAACAGGGCCGTGCGCATAACATCCTCAGCCTCGGCCAGCCGGCCCAGCGGAATAGTGGTCTCCAGCGACTTGCAAGCCTCGGGGTCTGCCCACATGGGCTGGCTGAACGCAGTCTTGACCAGGTATGGCCCGATGGCATTAACGCGAATGTTATAACCGGCCAGTTCCACCGCAAGTAGTTTAGTGAGCATGACCACTCCGGCCTTGGCGATACTGTAGGCGCCCAGCCCTGGCGCTGCTTTGGCGGCGCCTGTGGATACGATATTGATTATGTTGCCGCTCTGTTTCCCCATCATCACCTTCGCTGCCGCCTGGCTGCACAAAAAGTAACCCTTAAGGTCAACGTTCATCACCTTGTCCCAGCCATCCTCTCGAAGGTCAACTAAAGGGCGCATAACATTAATAGCGGCATTGTTGACCAGGATATCTACGGTGCCAAACTTGTCCAGCGTCTTCGCCACCATGTTGTCCACCTCGCTTTTCACAGCGATATTAGTCTGGACCGCCAGGGCACGCCGTCCTACTGCCTCAATCTCCCGAGCCGCCTTTTCCAGGTCGGGCATGGTACGGCTGGCGACTGCCACATCGGCGCCAGCTTCGGCGAAGCCCAAAGCGATTGCTTTGCCAATGCCCCTGCTTCCTCCTGTGACTATAGCCACCTTGCCTTTTAAAGAAAAGTTGGGGATGGTCATTTGCGGCCTCCTCTGATTCACGAGTTACAAACTCTCGCCGAATGCGTTACTATCCTTCTGGGATAATCTACGGAATTATGGTCTAACTGTCAACATCTTTACCGGCTTTTCTATTTATCCTGCTTATTGCTTCTGGGCATTCATCAGTCGTGGCATATCCCAAATGTAATAACTTCTTAACTTTTCCGTCTCCACATTTTATGACTTCTTAATGCCTGCCCGTTTATCATGTCCTTAATCCGCGTGGTGGAGGAGGCCATTGTCGCCACTGACAGTGGCGAGGAGGGGGAGGCATAATCCCGAACGGTTGAGTTGGAAGTGAAGCTAATTATTTTTGACCTGGATCAAACGCTTGTAGACTTTATATCGGTTCATGACGAAGCCACCCAGGAACTATTCAGCAGGTTTTTCGGCGTGGATGCCAAACTGACTGAGATCGACTTTGCCGGAAGAAGCCTGGCCGATAATTTCCTTGAATTGGCCAAGTTGAAAGGTATATCTGAGGCTGAGGTCAGTAAAAATAGCCGTGTCTTGGTCGAAAGCTATGAGATGATTTTCGGCCAAAAGCTTAATAAAGAAGCTTCCGACCATGTCCTTCCCGGGGTGAGAAAGCTCCTGGAAGGGCTATCGAAAACTGACAATTTTGTTGTGTTATATACGGGTGATTCGGCAGGCATAGTCGACCGGGTCCTGAAGACTACCGGTTTGGGCAAGTATTTCAGGTTCGCTGTTTACGGAACGGAAGCACCGACACGTGTCGGCATGGTGAGGCTCGCCGTGGGAAGGGCTGAGAGCATAACGGGTAAGAAATTCAGCGATAAGGATGTAATAATAATCGGCGACTCTCTACGTGATGTTAATAGCGGCAAGCAGCTTGGCGCTATGACAATTGCTGTAGCGACAGGCTTTCACTCACCAGAAAAGCTATTAGCCAGCAAACCGGATTACCTCTTCAAGAACTTGAAAAGTTACAGGAAAGTCTTACAAGCGATCGCTGAGTCTGGGAAAGGACTCACATAATAGAGGAGAAAGGAGGTTGCCATGGCTATATCAGGTAAATACGGCAAGCTCAATATCCCCAAAATTGGCGCCGATGAGCCAGTGTTCATCC
>JAJYLC010000020.1 GCA_021787935.1 Chloroflexota bacterium
TGACTTTACTGATAAACTGAATAAGAGGGGTTGCGTCGCGGGAATCGTTTTGGGGAAATCGTTCCTCAACAAAGGGACGTTTTTTAACTGGGCAGTCCCCAAGCGTTCAGATGAAGCTGAACGTAGCGTGCGTAGTCCGGCGAGCCGGGGCCTCGAAAATTTTGAAATTCCAAAATCCTGATTTACGGCCGTGCTATACCCTTCGACATCAGCTTGATAAGAAATGCCCCGGTGAATGCGTGCCAATATCCCTCATATGCTGTTATAATCTCCTTAGCGGCTGACTTCGCTGATGGAGGGTTCAATTGAAGCTGGTAGATAATTTCTATGCTTACCTTTGGCCGGGCGTCACTATGCAGGAGATGATGAGATACGGCAATAACGCTAACTCTTATGCTGTGGCAAATGCTCTGCCGGGAAACAAGCATGTCCTGGTCGACCCGGGGCAGGTGGTCAACGAGACGGGGCAGAAGTGTCTGGACAGGTTGATCTCAGAGATGAAGAAAGACGGACTGAAGATCGAAGACGTGGGGTTAATAATCAATACCCATGCGCACCCGGACCATTACGGGGCTTCCGAGGAGATCAGAAAATTGAGTGGAGCGAAGGTTGCTATCGGCAAAGAGGAGAACGAATTTCTCAAGCTGGCCAGCGGGGAAATGGCTCAAGCAATAAAGTCAATGGGCTTCGAAATGCCCGAGATTCACCCTGATTTATATCTCTCGGAGGGTGAGCTGCGTTTAGGCAAAGACCTGGTCGCTCAAATAATACTTATCCCCGGCCATTCCGACGGCCACATAGGTATCTATTGGCCTAAAGAGAAGGTCTTCATGGGAGGAGACCTGGTATTCGATGGCAGCACGGGGCGGGTGGACATCCCCGGCGGCAGCGCTGAGGAGCTTAAAGCCAGCATCGAACGAATTGCCAAGCTGGACATTGAGTATTTGCTGACCGGCCATCAGTATGGCAGCCCGGGGATCATAAAAGGCAAGGAACAGATAAAACGCAACTTTGAAATTATCAGGAAGAGCATTTTCCCCTATTTGTGAGTTTTAGGAGACAAAGAGGCCAGACATGAGCAGCTTGAGATATATCAGCAGTTAGACACAACCTATCCAGAGCGCTTTGAGGAGACAACACCTCCACTCCTCAAAGCGCTCTGACGCTTGAATCGGAAACGCTCTAGAAAATTTTACCTCAGCAGGATATGAGGCCTGCTCTTAGCCTTTCCCGATTCGGAATACCTTGGTGCCACACTTGGGGCAAACACCCTGTGTTGCAGGCTTGCCGTTCTTCATTTTGATCGACTTCGGGTTCTTGATCTCCACCTTGGTGCGGCACTTCATACAGTATGCTTGCATGTGACGCTCCTTTCCCTTTGCTTTTGCGAACGAGACTAGCACACATTTGCCTACGTGTCAATAGGTTTGGAGATGATTTCGGAAAAATACTTTGACAAAAAGCCAAATTGAGTGCTAGTATGTTCCAAATTGAGCGAAAGCATAAACATGGTGAACCAAGTACCTACGTTTGCCGAAGAGGAAAAGCTGTTAGAGCAGGGCTACAAGATTATAGCTGGCATTGACGAGGTCGGCCGCGGCCCGCTTGCCGGCCCGGTTGTGGCTGCAGCAGTTATTCTACCTATTGAGGGACGGTCTCCTTGGCTGAGCAAGGTTCGGGACAGCAAGCAGCTTACCCCGTCTCAGCGTGAGTCTATTTTCGACCGCATGATGGAGAACAGGATAGCTTTCGGGGTGGGGATGGTTTCCCCTGAGGTAATTGACCAACGTGGCATAGCACCAGCAACCAGGCTGGCGATGCGTCAGGCCATCGAGCGTCTCTCAACACGTCCTGATTATCTTCTTATCGACTATATGCGCCTGCCTGGTGTCCGCATTCCCCAAAAAGGCGTGGTTGATGGTGATAGCATATGTGTCTCTATCGCTGCGGCGTCTATCGTTGCCAAGGTCACCCGTGACCGCCATATGGTGGAGATGGACAGCCAATTCCCCGGCTATGGCCTGGCTCAGCATAAAGGGTACGGCACCGCCGAGCACCTGGAGGCTTTGCAGCGTCTGGGACCATCCCCCATCCATCGCAAGAGCTTCACGCCAGTAAGAGACCGCCTGCTTTAACTTTCATAAACAAATAGAAGGCGGTATCTTTAGAAGCAGACGATGTTGCAGTCTCGGCAGACTTCGCACTCCGCTCCCCTGCCCTCTTTGTGCATGGCGGCATAACGCTGGCGCTCATCGGATTGCCACACCTCGGCGACAGTTTCATGGTTTAAGTCGCCGAAAATCTTTCTGCCCAGCGGGTCCATACAGCAAAGGTTGACTTTGCCGTCCCAGAGCACAGTCATGTGGCTGGTGGCATGTATGCAGTAGGTGAAGCGGGTCTGGTCTTTTTGATAAGTGAGCCCGCCGAAATTCAGGTGCTGGAAGACGTAAGGCGTACGGCAGGATGCATTAGAAGTTGCCTTGCCCCACCTGCGATTGAAGGCTTTCTCTTCTTCCTTGGTGATGGAGGTATGCTGTACCAGCGATACGCTGTGGGAAATGTGAAGCGAATCAATGTAATCTATCATCCCGGCGACATGTTCGTAGTCATCCAGGCCTGTCAGTCTCTTCCTGGTCTCCACCGAGGCCCCGTTTGCCGAGATGTTGAGATGGAAATCAGGCACTTTCGCCAGCCTTCTGATTATCTCCTCGGTCAGCTTACTGCCGTTGGTATAAAGATGAATCTCGGTTTTGGGCAGAGCAGCGCGTGCCTCCTCTATACGCTCAACCATCTGCGGGTCAAGGAAAGGCTCTCCTGTGAGCATGGGAATAAAGGTTTTAGGCGGCGGGTTGAGCTTAGCGGCATCCTTCAAAATTTTGGTGTAAAGCTGTTCCGACATGGTGCCATGATTTTTAATCTGCTCATAGGCGCAGAATATGCAGCGAGCGTTGCAGTAGTTCGTTGTCTCAACCTGAAGCACTTCTAGTGTTTGCTTACTCAACTTGTTAATCCTTTTTCCTGGTTAGAATAACGATATGCTTCTGTTTAATCTCGTGGACTTCGCTTATCTCATTTTTATGTTTGTCCACTAAACCGTCTATAGTCTCCGTAACCTCCGGCAGGTCGAAATTGTAGTCGTGAAAACCGACGCTGCCTCCCGGGACAAGGTTACGCCAGATGAGATTGAAGTCATTTATCACATAGTCAGGCTGGTGATTGCCATCGATGAAGCCGAAGGCAAACTTCTGCCCTTTATAGAAGCTGACTTTTTTGGAATCCATGTCGATGGTCACAATGTTGTCGAATGTATGGATAGCTTGCTGGTAGACCTCCAACTGGGAGCGACCCTGGAGAAACGCCTCGTAGATATCGCACATTTTCACCCCATTTTTGTCTGGCGTCTTATCGCAGTGAGGGTCGAAAATGTCGATGGCATACACCTTTTTCCCGCATTTCTGCCCGAATCTTGCCAGCTTGGCGGTGCCGCCGCCCATAAAGGCGCCGATTTCGACGATGTCCCCTTCGAGTTTGTTCAAGCCTCGCTTCTTCATAAAGTCAATCAGAACCTCGTAGCCCACGAAGTCATTACCTTCAACTTCTGCCGTGAGTTTTTGGGAAACTTTTTTAGAACCAGGCATTGAACTTCCTTCAGACTTTAGACAGTGCTGCGACAGCCAATATCAATGCTGCCGATGTCCAGGTTGCTCTCTCATCGTCAGGCGGGCAGGCTACCCTTTCGGGGAACTTTATCCCACGGCAGAAGCCGGGCTTATCGTCTCGAAGCTTCAGAGTCCAATCGAGCAGCATACTTGCCCTCTCATGCTCGCCAATAAGCGCCAGCGCTATAATCAGCTCGGAGGTCTCGGCTACCGCGGTGGTATCCTCGTCGACGGCTACCCTGCATCCCCAGTTTTCGATAATAAAATCGCTCCACTCTCTATCTATGCGTTCTTTTGCCGCTTTGCCGTTGAGCGCCCCCGTGAGCACAGGGTAGAACCAGTTCATGGCGTAGCGCCGCTTGTTCTCACCCATTTTGTCGAATAACTCGGGATGCTCTCTTATCGCCTTCAGCAGTTTGCTACTTGCCTCTTTCCAACCATTTTTCGCCTTTCCCAGCGTTTTTGCAATGTTTACGCCATTGTTAATGCTGTGCCAGATGCAGCTTGAAGAAGTCAGTATAGCTCCTGGCCATGATGCCCCCGCCGGGCTTACTGCCCAGAAGACTTCGCCGGTGGGCTGCTGCAGGCTCAAGGCGAAATCTATCGCCTTTTCCACCATAGGCCATGTCTTTCGCAGAAAGCCTGCATCTCTGGTCGCCAGGTAGTGAAACCACAAGCCGGTCGCTATGTATGCGGCGAAGTTGGCATCCCTGGTCCGGTCGTCCTGCTTCACCTGAGGGTAGCTGGAGTACCAGCTCCCGTCTGGATTCTGCGTTTCGTATGACCAATTGTAGGCCTTCACGGCCTCATCGAATCTGTCAGCGATGTCCAGAGCGATAGCACATTCCACATGGTCCCACGGGTCTGTGATAGCACCCCGATACCACGGTATAGCTCCTGAGGGAAGCTGCTGGCTGATAATGAAGTCGGCCTGGTGCTGGACCAGCTTCTGAAGGTCAACGCGTGTCAATTTGGGTCGAAGCTCCCTTGCTTCGGATAGGGTATCAAACAGCGAAAGCATTGTCAACAAAAGGCTGATAGCTACATAAACGCGACGACTACTTTCCCGAATACCGGCGAGACGAAGTAGCGCATGAAGGGCAGAAACAGGCTAGAGTACCGCCTGTTCAAGCCCTTAGCATAGTCTCCGAGATAATCAGCAAACGTCTTCTCCTGGTAGTTCAGAAGCTCCTGTGACTTGGTAGTGTCGTACCAGTCCAGGTAATAGGGTTCCTCGGTGAATTTCTCGGCTGCAGGCAGAGGCAGCCCCATAACGCCCATGATATTTCCCACCATATCGCGGTACAGCATCCTTTGCTCGGGCCCGCCGCTAATGACCAGTGTGTTTCCCTTTATAGACTCGAAGCTCTTGACAGCGTTGAGTACCGCTGTGGCCAGGTCATCGGGGTGGCAGAACTCTACGCGGTTATTCAGCGGGACGGTGAACATGCGCTTGAGGTCGCTCACTTCAAAGTCAAAGTACATGACCGAGGTCAGGCGCAGGATTAGATAATCAATTCCCGATTCCTTGATCAGATTTTCAGCTTTGAGCTTGGTTTGTCCATAGTTATCTTTGGGATGAGGGACGCACTTATCCACGCAAAGGGGCTCTTTAACTCCGGGGGTGGGACCGAATACAGCTACCGAAGAAGTGAATACGAACGGGATGTGCCGGTCCTTCTCTTTTATCAGGTCAATTAGCGTTTTAGTTCCTCCGACATTGACTTTGGCGCATAGCTCGGGCTTCTCGTCCGCTAGAGGAGGGAGAATGCCAGCCATATGTACTACTGCGTCTACCTTTTCCAGCGCCTTCCTCACTAAGTCTGGCTTTGTGATGTCTCCCCAAACGATCTCAGCTTTACCCCCAAGTCTCTCGACGCTCTCCCGGTTGCGAGGGGTGTCCAGATCGAACACTCGAACCTGAAATCCGTCATTTAAGAAGTTTTTGCATACGTTTATTCCCAAACGCCCTGCTCCGCCTGTTACCAGCACACGCACTCCATACCTCCCTGTTCTCGTTTTGAGTTTCTTTTCAATTTTATTTCGTTTTTACGATCCATCTGTACTGAGTCCAAGCTGAGGCTTGTTCGCCAGAGTCCTCTCACGCACCGGGGAGCCTGCATCCAAGGGTTCGGTTACTATTGTTGATTGTCCTCTGTGAATCTGGGCTGTCACATATCTGCCCCGGGCATAATAAATTCGAACTTCGCCCTCTTCGTCCGGGCGTAAACGCACTGTGAAAATGTGCGCACCGGTCTCGGTTTTAGCGCCCTGAGAAAAGACCCTGAAGCCCCAGTACCTGCGCCCTGTCTTGGGCACGACGACGTAGGGATAGACTATCCTCCAGCGAGTTTTTTCCTTTAGCGCGAAGGTGAGAAAGAAGTGGACATTGTAGTCTTTTGGTTCTTCTGTAGGTCTCAAATGGCTGATACTAGCTATACCGCCGCGCAGAAAGCTGCTGATAAGCTGGAACACCTCGTCGCCCTTGTCTTTGATCTGATTAATGTTCAAATGCGACCTGTTCACAGCGACAAAGTAAAGGTTCTGGAAAACCGTGCCATCGGAATTGAACTTGGCCAGGCTGGTCGAGCTCATCTCTACCATACCATCCGTCTGGCCACGAGCGTGACCACCGATGGCAGCGAACTCCGGTACATCAGAATCAGCCCTTGTATTCAAATCCCAGAGAAACCTGCTGTCCGGTCTCAATTCTGCTCCCGCTCTGGGGATGAGTTTGTCGGGCCATCTGAGACTGAATGGCTCAAATCGCAATGTCCCCAAGTGTGGTGTGGCCAGAGTGAGCAGCTTGGCGACCCTTGATTTACCTCCCGTGGCAACATACTGGCGGGCTACTATCCCTCCCATGGAATAAGCTACGATAGAGCACAGGCTATTGCCGGTGAGTTCGCCGATCTTATTTATCGCCTTACCAAGTCTCAAGGCATATTTTGATGCCGAGCCCAAGGTGCCCCTGGCACTGTCTGAGTACTCAAACTGCCATACATTGTACTGGTCATCTTTTGTCTGCAGCAGGTCATCAAGTTTGGTAAATTGCTCCTCGCATCTGGTTGGCCTGGTAAAGCCCGGGAACTTGAACCCGTGCACCAGGACAACATTCTCCCTGCTGAACACCGGTCCTTTATGCCAGAGTCTCCAGGAGTAATCATCGGGCCCGTAGTTGAGCATCCGATAGTCAACCTCGATGTTTTGATTGCTGGACGGACATGGGACATCTTGTTTGTTCCCTTCTACAGTGTCCCAGATGCCCCATTTTCCGTTGATTGGGTTGAAGCACTCTCCTTTCGAAGGTAGAGAAACCTTGAGGGCATAATATCTTCCTGCAGGGACAGACAGCGCATACTCACCTTTTTCATTTGTGTGAGCTACCGTCATGATTTTATTCCCCAGCCATGCAGTCACAATTGCCCCCGGTATGCCGACATCTGTTCTGGCATCATACACTCCAGTGCCATTTTCATCCTTGTAGATAGTCCCTGAGATCTGCGCTGTTGATTTGATTGCAGGGGTAGATTGGTATAGTTCGTCAGCGCTCTCTTGACGGGTTGCTGTCCGACCGATATTAGCGAAAAGATGTTGCCATTTCATTGTAACTTTCTGCGGTTTCTCCATGATGCTTAACCTCAACTGTCTTGTGAATCCCGTCTTGCTGCCTCGCCTGCCTTCAGCAGTGCCTCAAGTGCCTCAATGATCAATTGTAGTTGTGCAGGAGGCGCCGCCTGCAGCAGTTCTTTAGTGCGGTCGCGGGCCAACTGCCACAGCGCATCTATCATCTTCTGACCCTTTTCCGATAGACGGCAGAGGACTACCCGTCTGTCCTCAACCTGGCTTTCTCTCAGCACAATGTCGCGTTCTACCAGTCTGTCTACCACTCCAGTCGCTGTAGCCAGGCTCACCCCGAGTGCGGAGGCGATATCGCTCATCCGTGTCGGCCCGTTCAGGAAAAGGAGCAGGACAACCTTAAGCTGCGGCATAGTCAGGTCCAACTGAAGCCACTCTGTGGGCAATATCGGAATGAGTTCGCGAAATGCCTTTTCTCCGAGTTCGAGGATGTTTTCAATGAGTTCTTCCTGTTTTGGCCCCTGCTTCATCTGAAGCCTCCTGTCCGGCTTCTGTTTAAGCGTGTACATACAAATTTCCGTATCTTTAGTAAGGTCAGCGCATTATATTAGTATAACACTAATCATTTATATTATACTAAGTAAATTCCCTCGTGTCAATAATATACTACGAAGGTATCCCAGATTGGGAGGAAAAGTTAATGCCGGAGTAGAGCGATAAGAGACTATCTGCTCCGGTTGGGTCGATTTCCTTGACAATTCAGGGTGGAGGAGCTTATTATAGCCTCAAATTAGTGTCAGGTTTGTGATTTTGTCAGCTCTCGATGCACTTCAAGCTGCCCTCGGCGTGAACTTTAAAGATGAGTCTCTCCTGCAGCAAGCTCTTGTCCATCGCTCTTATCTGAATGAAAATACCGCCTTACATTTGATCTCCAACGAGAGACTTGAGTTCTTGGGGGATGCGGTGCTGGGCTTTGTTGTAGCGAATGAGCTTTATTCACGCTTTCCGGATTTCTCGGAAGGGGAATTGACCAAGCTTAGGGCAGCATTGGTGCGGGGAGAAACCTTAAGCCGTATCGCAGCATCGCTGCAGCTTGGGGAGTATCTTTTTCTGGGGCATGGCGAGGAAGAGAGCGGAGGTCGCTCTCGGGCCAGGAATCTAAGCTGCACCTTGGAAGCGGTTATCGGAGCTGTCTTCCTTGACGGAGGACTCGATGCAGCGGAAGGTTTCATCCTGAAACTGCTGAATGGCGAGTTGGAAGGAGTAGTTGAGGACAAGTTTGCCGCAGATTACAAATCCCGGCTACAGCAGCTCATTCAATCGGAGCGTAAGATAACACCTGTTTATCGGACGGTAGACGAGTTGGGCCCTGACCATGCCAAAACCTTCACTGTGGAGGTGCTGGCAGGAGATATTATACTCGGCCGGGGCAGTGGCAGGAGCAAGCGGGCGGCAGAAGTGGATGCAGCACGACATGCATTGCAGGGCTTGACGGGAGGCTGAGAGAATGTTTGGCCTTTTTAAGAAGACTGAAAAAGGGGTAAAACGCAGCCGGGAGGCCTGGTGGGGCAAGGTTGCGCATCTTTTCGACCGACCCACATTTGGCGACGAGCTTTGGGATGAGCTCGAGGAGCTTCTTATCTCTGCCGATGTTGGCGTGAACACAACCGGCAAGCTAATTGAGCGGCTTAAGCAGAGGGTGGAAAGAGAAAAGATCAAGGAGGCTTCCCTGGCAAGGACTGCTCTGAAAGAGGAAATAGTTTCCATGCTGATGGTGAGAGATGGAAAGCCTTTGCCATCCACGGACGGAAAAATAGGCGTGGTTCTCGTGGTGGGGGTCAACGGGGTGGGCAAGACCACCAGCATCGCCAAGCTTGCCTATAGCTACAAAGAGCAAAAGAAACGGGTGCTTTTGGTGGCTGGCGACACCTTTAGGGCAGCAGCTATAGACCAGCTTAAGGTGTGGGGCGAACGAATAAAGGTTCCCGTGATCGCTCATCAGCCTGGCGGCGACCCCGCCGCAGTGGTCTTCGATGCCCTGGAGTCAGCGAAGAAAAATGCCGATATGGTTATAGTTGATACCGCAGGCCGTCTCCATACGAAGTTCAACCTCATGGAGGAGCTAAAGAAAATCAGGCGGGTAGTCGATAAAGCCAGTATCGAACCCCAGGTACTGCTGGTGCTGGATGCTACCACGGGGCAGAACGGGTTGACCCAGGCCAGATACTTTACCGAAGCTGTAAAGGTCAGCGGCATTCTGCTGGCGAAGCTGGATAGCACGGCAAAGGGGGGGATTGTCCTCGCCATCTGTGATGAGCTCAAGATACCCATCCTTTACATAGGCACCGGCCAGGAGCTGGAAGATTTCGCTCCCTTCGATCCTGAAGAGTTCGTAGAGGCTCTATTTTCCCGCGAGGACCAGGCTTGAGCCAAACTGCAGTCATACTCCGGCAAAAAGCACTTCCCAATAAATGGTTTCAGGCAGCCTGCATAGCCGCTCTGGTCTTCGTCATCTACCTTGTCACCAGCCAGGATTCGACCCCTTATAACCAGTTTGTCCGGCTGGTCGATGCCTTTTTTCACGGGCGCCTTTACCTGATAAATGCGCCTTCCTGGTTGGAGTTGGCCAGATATGGTGACAGGGGATATGTCATCAATCCGCCTGCCCCCACCCTGTTCCTGATACCCTGGGTCGCCATCTGGGGACTGAGCACGAATCAGGTCATTGTTTCCATGCTGGTAGGCTCCGTAGCTGTGGGTTTCTTCTGGATAGCCGTCACGCAACTGGGCTGGAGTCTCCGGTTTAAGATAGCTATGACTGTGCTGGTAGCCTTTGGCACGAACTTCTGGTGGGTCACCACCACAGGCAGTGTCTGGATGCTGGCCCATGTATCGGCGGTATTCTTCCTCATGGCTGCGCTGATCGAGACCACAAGCAAGAACCGCCCCTGGCTGGTAGCTTTGCTCGTGGGACTGGCCGGTTTATCCAGGTTGCCCGTCTTTCTTACCTTCCCTTTCTTTGCTTATATGTCGGTCCGGAGAGAGGATGGCCGGCGGGTTATCATTCGCCGCCTGGCGATTTTTGCAGGCGTCTTAGCAGTGATGGGTGGGCTGTATCTGCTCTATACCTACGGTGAATATCATGCTTTCAGCCTTGGCTACGAGCGCGGCCAGTTTGTTAACGAACCCTCGTTCTCCAACGGTCTTTTCAGCATAAGATACATACCCCGGCAGCTTAATGCAATTCTCTTCCAGGGGCCAGTATTTAGCGACAGCTACCCGTTCTTCAAGCCCTCTTGGGTGGGGATGGGGCTGTTTTTCACCACCCCGGCTTTGCTCTATATGTTCAACTCCACTCTGAAGGACAAGCTGGCACTTGCTGCTCTCGGCGGCATTGTCCTGACTGTAATCCCCAGTCTGACCTACGGAGTGACAGGTTTCCTCCAGTTCGGGTATCGCTTCAGCCTGGATATCCTGCCGTTTATGGTTATACTGGTGGCATCCGGCATGCGCTATCGATTGAATTGGCTCAAGATAGCAATCATTGTCTTGAGCGTGGGAATCAATCTCTGGGGCACACTGGCTTTCAATAAGCTGAATTGGGTAGCTGGCCCATAATGCCGTTTTAGCCAAGTCTTGTTTTACAGATTCGCAGCCTTTGACTGAGGCATATCCGCTGTACAAGGACTTTGCCAGATGATACAGGTAGCATATGCTATTATCTGGTGGCTTATCCTGTTGGTCATCGGCCTGATAACATTCCCTCTCGTATCCAGGGTATGTGGCAGGCTGCCGGACAAAGGCTACTCCATCTCCAAAATTTTGGGTCTGCTGGTTCTAACATACTTCTCCTGGCTATTTGCCAGCCTGCACCTGCTCAAATTCGGGTATCTCAACATCTCTATCGCGCTGGTTTTACTGCTGGCGCTCTCCTTCTATCTGGGCAGAAAGCGTCTGAATCTCAGAAACCTGCCTTTGAAGTCTATGCTTATCAGCGAGGCGATTTTCACTATCGCCTTCGCGCTGTTTTTGGTCTATTTGAGGTATAAGCCGGATATCTTCTACGCCTACACGGAAGATTTCATGGACTTTGCCTTTCTCCAGTCGATTCTGCGCGGCGGCTATCTCCCTCCTGCCGACCCCTGGCTTGCCGGCGCAAGCCTGCCCTATTACTATGGCGGCCAGTTAGTCACTGCCATACTTACCATGATATCGAAGGTGCCGTCCTCCATATCTTATAACCTGGCAGTGGCCATGTTTTTTGGCCTTATCGCAACTGCCTCCTATGGGATCGGGTACAATGTCACAAAGAGAAGATTTTATGGTTTTGTCGCTCTCCTTTTCGTTTGTATAGCGGGGTTTATCTCGGGTGTATTTCAGCTCTCTGCCTTCGTCTTTCACCACAACCTGCTGGGCTACAGCGCCACAGGAGCGCATAGCTTCCTGGACTGGCTCTTGAACTTCAGTGTAAGCGCCGGAGTCATACCTTATACCGGGAACCTGTACCCTTATGCCGCTTTCTTGCAGGGGGAACTACATGCACATACTGTGAGTATTGCCTTTCAGCTAATGTACATCACGCTTGTTTTCGCTCTGCTTAAAAAGGACAATAGCGACGTCAAAACTGCTAGGTCGGATTCGCTACTGAGTGTGTTCATATTAGGGATTAGCCTGGGCTTCTTATCTCTGGTCAACACATGGGATTTCCCCATCTATGCCACATTTACCATACTTGCTTTCATACTGCTAAAACTGAATCTGAGTAAGAAGAGTATTTTAGGTGTCATAGCATTAAGCCTGATACTCTACCTGCCTTACTTTGTCACAAGGAACTGGGGCGGGGCACACGGACTCGGCATAGTACATGACAGAACAGAGCTGGCAGATTTTATTGAGCTTTTCGCCCTGTTTTTATTTGTGACCTTCTCATTCTTTTACGTTTTGTTCAAGGGCCGATCGCTCAAGTGGAAAACACTCATTCTAGTGGCGGTCTTCGTCATAATCGTGGCCTCGGTCTCCTTCTTATTGAATTTTCAGCTTCTATTAATCCTTATCCCTCTGATTTTGATACCCTTATACTGCATATATAAAGCACGTGAGAAAAAAGAGACCGAGTTTGTTCTACTTCTTGTGCTCATGGGCTCGCTAATTGCGTTATTCTGTGAAATCTTCTATATAGCCGACGCACTGTCTCATCCTTTTGAAAGATTCAACACTGTTATGAAATTCTATCTGCCGGTGTGGGTTTTCCTGGGTTTGGCATCCGCGTACGGAGTATTCTGGATCATGAAGAATACCAGAGGGAAGCTTAAGGGCATTTGGTTCGCTATTTTGCTGGTCATTGTTTTGGCCTGCCTAATTCAACCTGTGGGGCAGACCATAGGGTGGGCCAGCGGCACACGCGATTATCTGGATATCGGCAGGGGGACATTAGATGGCGTAGCTTATGTGAAGACTATTGCGCCAGGTGATTACGAGGCTATCCAGTGGATTAACGGGCATATAAAAGGACAGCCTGTGATATTGGAGGCGCCCGGACAGGCGTATCAATTTTCATCATATGTCTCAACGATGACCGGCCTTCCTACCGTTATCGGCTGGGTAACTCATGAGGTGATGTGGCGGGGTTCCTGGGATAAAGTAGCGGGGCGAGATACAGATGTAGATTATATTTATAAATCTCCGGATAGTGCTGAGGCTCTTGATTTGCTGAGGAAGTATAATGTCGAATATGTATATATCGGCAAAGCGGAAAAAGAGAGATATGCGGCGGAAAGCTTGCTGCAGTTCGCCAGCGATTCGGAAAGATATAAGCTGATTTATGAAAAGGATGGTGTCGCCGTTTATCAGGTAGTGCAATGAGGTCGTTTGGCAATAAGTCTACCATATATCCGGATACCTTCACCGTAATTTTGAAGCTGGGTTTTCTGGGTTCCGTGTCAAGCACGGAATGGTAATTGTGTTTCTAAACGCCCTCGTGCAATGACGGTTGCTTCATTTATGGTATTTGTGAGACAATGGAGCGACATTGTTATTCAGCAATGGCAGGGAGTCGATAAAAACTCATAGGGGATTCTGGTAAATAGGGATGCAAATTAATTTCTTAGAAAGACTGCAAAAATTCGTCTCCAAGCCCGGCGGCCAGGCTTTTTTGGTTGTACTCACCCTTGCAGTATCCTTGCTCATCCGGATACTCCTGTTTCACTATCATGGCTACTACATAGACGAAAACTCTTTCAAGTCATGGTATAACACCGCCGCCGACAAAGGGCTATATGGCTTCTACGGTTCCACCTGGTCTGATTACCCTCCGTTTAATATCTACATCTTCTGGATATTCGGCAAGCTGGCTCATGCCCTAGGGCCAGGCAGTTTATATTTTCTAATTAAACTTCCCCAAAACCTGTTCGACCTCGCCACAGCCTATCTTATCTTCCGCTTCGTTCGACAAAGGTACTCTTATCTCTTCGCCCTGGGCGCTATGGCTGTGTATGCCCTCAATCCTGCAACCATCTTCAACCTTGCTGTGTGGGGCCAGTTCGATTCGGTCTACACCTTCTTCATGGTTGCCTCGCTTTATTCAGTATTGCGCTCCAAATACGAGCTTTCCAGCGGCCTGTTTGCCCTGGCCATACTCACTAAGCCTCAGAGCGTCGTTCTTCTGCCGGTCTTGGCTTACCTCATGCTGAGAAACGGAGGCTGGAAGCGAGCTGCATCCAGCACTGTTGTATTCTTCGTTTTGATTTTCCTGGTTATCTTGCCGTTCCACTGGAGCAACCCCATAACATTTCTCGTTGACCGCTACAGCGGCTACAATCTGTACCCATATAACAGCCTCAATGCCTATAATTTCTGGGCGCTGCTGGGATTCTGGAAGACAGACACCGTGCCGCACCTGGGCCTGAGCTACCAGCAATGGGGCATTATCGCCTTTGTCATCTTCGCTGCCTTTGTCATCTGGCAGTTCCTTCGTAAGCCCGGCGGAAGGGCGCCGGTTTACGCCACCTTTCTTCTGGCCTTCGGGTTTTATATGCTGATGACCCGAATGCACGAGCGATATCTCTTCCCCGTCTTCGCGCTTCTAGCCCTCAACTTTTCCCCGCGTCATTCCCCCTGGCTTTATCTGGGGCTCACGGCTACGTTTTTTGCCAACCTTGTTTACGTAATGTCAGTGCTCAATAAAAACTCTTTCATCCCCGACGGGCACTGGTCTATTTACGTTTTGGTTCCCATCAATGCTATACTGTTCTTCTACGCTATATGGAGTTTCTGGAAGATGCAACATACTCAACAGCCGGAAGGAGGAGCGCCCGAAATTCCTCCAGGGCCGCTGGAAAGCGTGCCGCCTGAAGAAGAATCGAAGGAAGTTACTCCCCACTCGACGAAGCCCGAAGCAGCCTGGGAGGAGCCTTCATCTCCTGTTCCTAAAGTACCCATTCCCTGGAAGCATGCCCTCATCCTGGTGCTTCTCATCGCCATCTTCCTCGGCCTGTCTCTCTGGAATCTGGGAGACAGAAAGATTCCCAGTTCGAATTGGGTTCCTCAAAAGAACCCTGAGGAAGTCTATCTCGACCTCGGCACAACGACCCTTGTGGAAAAGGTATATCTGCTGGTTCAGGATGCCAATCCCGTCAACGTTGATCTCTACTGGGGATCGCCGGGGAACTGGACTTATAAGGGCAACCTGAGTGAATCGGGCGTCTGGGTGAAGTGGGACTCACTGTATCTGAATCAGGAGACCAGGTACGTCCGCCTGGTTTTTAAGGATACGTCCGGAGCAATCGGGGAAGTAGCCCTGTTCACCGACGGCCACAAATTAAATATAAAGGGTATAGTAGGAGACCAGGACAACACAGTATCGGCTCTCATTGATGAGCAGCAACTGGTCGGCAATCCTGCCAGCCACACATCGGGCACCTATTGGGATGAAATATACTACGTCAGGACTGCCGAACAGACCCTCAAGCTCGAAAGTCCTTCCCAGTGGGATCATCCTCCGACAAGCAAGCTTATTATGGCTGCCAGCATAGCCGTTTTCGGTCACGACCCGTTCGGCTGGCGAATAAGTGGAGTCATCTTCGCCGCCCTCGGGATACTGCTGATCTACTTCTTCGCCAAGCGCGTATTTAAGTCTTCCTGGGCGGGACTTATCGCTGCCTTCCTGCTCACTTTTGAGTTTATGCATTTCGTGGAGGCGCGGATTGCTGTGCCCGAGACGTATGTCTTTTTCTTTATTATCGCCATGTTCTATTTCTTCTACCGCTACTGGGAAGACCCTGCCCGTGGCGGCAAGTACCTTTTCCTGAGCCTTGTGTTCTTCGGGCTGGGGTTCTCTACTAAGTGGACTGTTATGTATGGGTTTGCGGGCATGGTGCTGCTGCTGATTGTGCTCAAGTGGCGCAAGCCGGTAATTCGTAAAGGCGAAGTTCTCTGGTTCATTGGCGGTGTGGCAGCCGCGGTAGCTATCTATATGCTGTCTTACACAACGTACTTTCTGGCGGGCCACGGCGCCCATGACTGGTGGCACCTGCAATTCGCTATGTACGACTTCCATGCCCATTTGAAAGCAACTCATCCGGCCAGTTCCCCCTTCTGGAGTTGGCCCTTGATGCTGCGTCCGGTATGGATGTATCTGGGCAACTTCGACGGCAGCACAGGCTATATCTCCACTCTGGGTAATCCCGCGCTGTGGTGGGCAGGAATACCCGCGATACTCGGCACATTCTGGCTCGCGATAAGGTACAGAAACAAGCTCGCTATTTTCATTTCTATACCCTTCCTGGTTCAGTGGCTCGCCTTTCTCAGCGTTCACCGCGTGATATTCATCTATCACTTTTTCCCCAACGTGCTGTTTGTGATCCTTGCGGTCATTCTCTGGATTCAGTGGCTATGGAAGAAGTATACTTGGGGCAAATGGGTGGTAGTGGCTTACCTTGTGCTCAATGTCGTTCTCTTTGGCCTGTTCTTCCCCGTGCTATCAGGTCATCCCATGAGCCAGGGGTACTGGGATTCGATGAGGTGGATGGTGAACTGGGTCACGGCGGGTGTTGGGCCTCACTGAACATAGCACGGCCCGAGATTTGAGGGTTGCGAATTATTCAATTTTGAGGTCGCCTGACGCCCGGGATTTCGAGGGCCGTGATCAGCTTCGGCTGAACGCAGTGGGGACTGTCCGGGTAAAAAACATCCCTATGTCGAGGAGCAATTTCCCCAAAACTAAATCCCACAAACGAAACCCCACATATTCAGTTTTCCAAGGAATACCAAGAGCCTGGTGCAACCAGCAATCGGCTTAAAGCCATCAGCCCACAATCGTGAGGCTCTGTAGATGCTGGCTGCGGCTCTTGAATTGGGTCGGGATGCTGTGTACATTCAGTCCCGATGATATGGGGTTATTGTAGAACATAAGTTCTGATATTGTCAAGAGGAAGATGTCGCGGGGAGCAGCCCCCTTGCGCCTTAAAAGGGGGATTATAGGGTAGCAGCAAGTTGCGGGCATAATCAACATAGCACGACCATTTGAACTAATGGGTTCGATTTTTAAATGGGCTGGGGTGGATGCCGTATATATTGGACGTTTAAACGCGGACGGAATTTGGGATAGTTTTGATCTACAATTCTTCTAGCCGTTTATTGATTAGCGATTGAATTTTTCGTACTTTTGCAGAGGTATTGGCAAGCCACGGTTCGATGCTTTTATTATTGGTTGGGACTTTTATCCAATCTAACAACGCTTCGCCAATAGCCAAGTGAATATCTTTTTCTTCCTCGCCTACTTCATTTAACGTTTTAAGGAAATCGCCAGTTTTCATATATGCAATAAGCTCTTTTCGAAGGTCCTGGGACTTTTCAGCTCCTTCCACAGTTTCCCAAGTAGCCAAAGTAATCTTCTTAGCGGCAAACAATGCTAAATCATTTTTTAACTTAAGCAGTGGTTCGCCTCTAATTTCCCTTCTCCTTATTCTCTGTTCACGTTGCCGTTCTCGATTCATCTGAATAACCGGAACTACTAAACCTACGGTTATCGATGAAGCCGCAATAAAGAAATTTGACCCAAGAACAATTGCTACAGTTGTAACGTCCATTTGTTAACCCTCACATCTGCTATTTCCAATTAATGATACTCTTGCACTAGTATACATTTCGCGGTAGAATGTCGCAAATGTTGAACATTATAATTACGTGTAGTAGGTTTCAAAATGTCATCATTTAAGGAACAATACGAAAGGGTCAAGCGTTACTTAAAACGAATCCAATACGGTGAGCAAAAAGACACCACAGATTACATGGATGACCTGTATTCATTCTTCATAAACTGTCATCATTTAAAGGATTGGGTGAAGAAAGATAAATCCACTAGACTCACTAATGATGAGGTTGACGACTTCGTTAAATCAAAGCTAAGTCTGCGAATATGTGCAGCTTTAGCCACTGCGAGTAAACACGCGACACTGGGTAAAATACGCCAAAAGAAGAATAAAATACCGCAACCGCGAGAGAATGCGCAGGTAACAAGCAGAAGCGTCAACGTTGATCTTGACAAGAGTAGAGTCTTTCATGAGAACACAATCACTTTAAAAGACGGCTCTAAACATATAGCCGAAAAAATTGCACAACAAGCTTTCGATGATTGGACGCGATTTCTTACAATTAAAAAGTTAATTTGAAATCGATAGAATCTGATTTTTAACAAATTATCGGAAATAGTTTCTAGATTATATGTATTCTAGAGTAGTCGGAGGTTTACCGTGTTCGTAGTATGTCCCAAATGTGGCACTAAAAATAATATCCCGGACTCGCTAGATGCCACCAAAAGATATAGGTGCGGTAAGTGTAAGACGGTGTTCACTAATATTCCTGATCTCGATAACGAAGGAAAGCCGAATAATGTGTCTAACTCTGAGCTGCCAATAGGTCTTGCTACATTCCTAATTATGGGACCTTTGCCGAAGTTGATGGAGAAAGATACCCTCGGCAAAATGTATATTACGTTTGGTCGCGTAATCACATTGTCATGCTGGCTTTTCGAAATGGGCGCGGTATTGGGACGATTTTGGATAAAGAAGATACCAATCGCTGTAAAAATGTTTGAGGTAGAAAGCAAACAGGGAACTTTTACGCAGTATTGGAGCGAACAAGCAAGAAATAGGCTACAGCTTTATCGAAAACAGCCCAAGACTTTTCCCGTTTTTATCCTTGAAACTTATATGGAGTGGTTCACACAAAAGAAATTCGAGGACATGGAATTTAAGGAACTAATTAAGCTTATGAATGGGGAACTCTACCATGACGAAGCACAACGTATGTTACGACTAGCGGAGACCTTCGTAATTGAGGGAATTATGTTCGGAAGTATTTACCCAGAACTAACATATGCAATGTTGGTGAATCAATATGAAAAAATCGATATGGCTTCTTGGGAAGAGGCTCGAAGATATGGTGTGACATTGTCCGAGAAACCACCTCTGCAAAGCGTAGCAGAGAAAGAAAAGGAAGCTTTAGCTTTAGCCCGTGACTACGTATCTCAATATCATCCCCAACTATTAAGTGATTTGGGTTTAACATAATATACTCGATGCTCCGGGCGAGCACAGAACCTTGAAAAGGTCAGTGTTTATGGATATACTTGAGCTAAGGCTGGTGCCTCACCCTTTGGTTTGAAGCTGGCTGAGATGCTGGCACTCTCCATAGTGGAATAGGAGGTGCCCATCGCTGCTCTTAATTCTGTCAATCCGCAGTCCGGCTGCGTAACTAATGACGGCCGGGCTCCTCTTTTCCTGCACACGGGTTTTAACCAGGTTTCGTATTATTACCATGACCATAGAATTATTGCATTTATGCTTGCTATGGTATGTTCCTGGAGCGGGTGCTCCAGGCTACCCGAAAAATATTTTCATGCTTTATGACTGTGAAGGGCACGAGAGATTGCCACGGCCTCCTGGGGGATGGCCTCGCAAGGACGGGAAGGGATAAATCCCCTTACCCCCTTTACGAAAGGGGGGATAATAGGCACGTGGGCGTCGGGCGCGAGATTCTTCGTCCCGATAAATCGGGACTCAGAATGACATATTGAATTTCGCATTGTGGTGGGCATTGTGAATACTCATGATGGATTGCTTAGGGATAGGTTGGAGCACCTGCTCCGACACCATCCCGGAGCGGATGCTCCAGGCGACCCAAAAAATATTGCATACTTTATAAATGTAAAGAGGGCACGAGAGATTGCCACGGCCTCCTGGCGGATGGCCTCGCAAAGACATGAGGGGGCCTGGATTCCTGCTTTCGCAGGAATGGCATATATACGTTGATGGTAGAATAAAAGGGCACGAGATTCTTCGTCCCGATAAATCGGGACTCAGAATGACATATTGATTGCACTCAGCAACACGAAGGATGAAAATACCAGTGTATGGCTAAGTGCCGAGATTCTTCGCTAAGGCTCAGAATGACATGCTACCCAGAATGACTCTGTAGTGGGGTGCAAAGTGAAAGAGATCGTTCTTATCATCGACTCGCGTGAGGTCAGGGTTGACGAGGGGACAACCATACTCAAGGCAGCCGAGAAGGCTGGCATCTACATACCGGCGCTCTGTAACTACCCGGGACTGAAACCTCTGGCTGAGGTACAGCCCGACAGGGCCTGCCGCCTCTGTGTCGTCGAGGTGAAAGGCGTGGTCGAGCCCCAACTGGCCTGTATCACGCCTGTAGCGGAACGGATGGTGGTCTATACCAATAAGCTGCGGCTGCAAAAGCTGCGCTATCACAGCCTGAGGCTCATGCTTTCGAGATATCCCTATACTTTCGTCAAAGGAGGAGATGTCACTCCTTACGAAACCAGCTTCAAGGGCAGCAACGGAGAGCTGCAGAGAGCCATAGACCATATCGGGCTTGACGAGCTTCCAACTTATATACCCAAGAAGCTGCCCATCCGGGAAGACAGCCCGTTCTGGATTCGCGATAATAACTACTGCATCCTCTGTGAACGCTGCGTACGGGTCTGCGACGAAATACGAGGGGCCAGGGCCATCGAGTTTGCTTACCCCTGCCATAAGGCCTGCCCTGCCGGCATAGATATCCCTCGCTACCTGCGCCTCATCGCCAGAGGCAGGCCGTCGGCTTCCCTGGCGGTGATCCGGGAGAGAGTGCCCTTCCCCGGCTCACTGGGGCGTGTCTGCGTGCATCCCTGCGAGCAGGCCTGCCAGCGGGGCAAAGAGGTGGACAAGCCGCTCTGCATCAGGATGATGAAGCGCTATGCTGCCGATAACAGCGACGATTCCTGGAAGAAGCGAGCCAGGAAGCTGCCGTCCACAGGGAAGAAGGTGGCAGTTGTGGGTGCAGGACCTGCGGGGCTGACCGCTGCCTACTATCTGGCCAAGCAGGGCCATGAGGTGACCGTTTTCGAGGCTCTAAACGAGCCGGGCGGCATGATGAGGGTGGGGATACCGGAGTACCGCCTGCCGCGAAACATACTGGGAGGCGAGATCGAGGATATCAAAAGCTTCGGCGTGGAGATTAAACTGAACACTAAGGTAGATTCGCTGGACTCGCTTTTCGAGCAGGGCTGCAACGCCGTCTTCCTCGGCCTTGGCTCACATCAGGGGATGAGCCTGGGTGTGGAAGGGGATAACCTGCCCGGGGTTATCGAGTCTGCGGAGTTCCTGCGCCGTGTCAATCTGGGGGAGAAGATAAACGTGGGCAAAGAGGTGGGCGTGGTCGGTGGAGGCAATGTCGCTATAGATGCAGCCCGCATTTCTTTGCGCCTGGGCGCCAAGAATGTAAAGATAATCTACCGCCGTACCCGAGCTGAGATGCCGGCCAATCCCGAGGAGGTGGACGCAGCACTGGAGGAAAGCATAGAGATTACCTATCTGGCTGCCCCTTCCAAGGTCACGCGCGAGGGACACAAACTGAAGCTGGAGTGTATACGCATGGAGTTGGGCGAGCCCGATGCCAGCGGCAGGCGCCGTCCTGTCCCCATAAAGGGCAGCGAGTTTGTTACCGAGCTTGATACCATCATAGCTGCTATCGGGCAGCGCACCGACATCCCCACTGGCTTCAAGGTCGAGGCGGGGAAGGGGAACGTGGTTAAGACGGATGCCAACCTGCAGACCAGCCGCCAGGGCGTGTTTGCCGGTGGCGACTGCGTCAGCGGCCCATCCACTGTCATCGAGGCCATAGCGGCAGGCAGGAAGGCCGCCGAAGCCATAGACCGCTATCTGGGGGGCAAGGGCGATATCTCGGAATCGCTCGTAGCTGCTGAAGAAGCTATTCATTTCACGGAGCATGACCCCCCGCCGGAGAAGCTGGCTGTCTTCTCGCATCTTCATGCCAAAGACAGGATACACAACTTCGATGAGGTGGAACTTGAAGTTCCGAAGGATGTAGCTGTAGCAGAGGCGCAGAGATGCCTACAGTGTAACGTCATCGCTCCTCCCAATAGACTCAACCTTAAAGAGGCTAACTGCCAGTTCTGCGGCGCCTGCGTGGATGCCTGTCCTGTGGTAGCACTGGTCGAGCGCAGCGCCATCGGTGTGGGTGCACCTGACCGCGTGGTGGCCACCATCTGCCCCTACTGCGGCGTGGGCTGCCAGCTCAAGCTGGAGATAAAGAACGAGAAAATCATGCGCGTTGTCCCGGACCGCAAGGGGGCCGCCAACAAGGGGCAGGCCTGCGTCAAAGGCAAGTTCGGCCTCGATTTCGTGAACTCACCCGAACGCCTTAAAGGACCTCTCATCAAGCAGAAGAACGGCGAGTTTGTAGAGGTCACCTGGGGAGAGGCATACGACCTGATAACTGTCAGGCTCTCCGGATACAAGGGTAACCAGTTCGCCGCCATATCCTCGGCCAAGTGCACCAACGAGGACAACTATGTCTTCCAGAAATTCACGCGGGCGGTGATGGGCACCAACAACATAGACCACTGCGCCCGTCTCTGACACGCGCCCACTGTGGCCGGTCTGGCCACAAGCTTCGGCAGCGGCGCTATGACCAACTCCATTGAGGAGATTGCGGATGCCAAGTGCATCCTCGCTATAGGCACCAATACCACCGAAGACCATCCGGTGATTGCCCTGGAGATAAAGAAGGCCGTGGACAAGGGGGCCAAGCTCATCGTGGCCGACCCCCGCGAGATACCGCTGTGCCGCATGGCCCATATCTGGCTGCGGCACCGCCCCGGAACTGACGTAGCTCTGCTTATGGGTATCTGCCGGCTGATATTCGACGAGGGCTTACTGGACAAGGCGTTCGTGGAGCAGCGCTGCGAGAACTTCGAGGAGTTCAAGAATGCTCTCAAGGGTTTCAACATAGAGCTTGTATCCGAGATCACCGGCGTCCCCGCTGCCACTATCGCTGAGGCAGCCAGGGTATATGCCACCAATGGCCCTGCCTCCATACTCTACGCCATGGGTATCACGCAGCACTCCCACGGCACGGACAACGTGCTGGCTGTAGCCAACCTCGCCATGCTCACGGGCAACGTGGGCAAGTGGGCTTCGGGCGTGAACCCCCTGCGCGGCCAGAACAATGTGCAGGGCGCCTGCGATATGGGTGCTCTGCCTAACGTGTTTACCGGCTATCAGCAGGTAGCGGGGCCCAGCGCCAGGTCGAAGTTCGAGGCTGCCTGGGGCTGTACCTTACCCTCCGAGCCGGGGCTGACGCTCAGCGAGATGTTTCATGCTATGGATGAAGGGAAAATAAAGGCGGCTTACATTATAGGTGAGAACCCAGTGCTGAGCGACCCCGATGCCAGGCATATCAAGGAGGCGTTGAGCAAGCTGGAGTTCCTGGTAGTGCAGGACATATTCCTCACTGAGACGGCGCAGTTGGCCCATGTGGTGCTGCCCGGTGCCAGCTTCGCCGAGAAGAACGGCACCTTCACCAACACCGAGCGCCGCGTACAGCGGGTGCGCAGGGCTATCCCTCCTCTGGGCAGCGCCAAGTCGGACTGGCAGATAATTTGCGAGGTAGCGCGGCGCATGAGGGGCAGGGGTTTCGAGTTCGCCAGCGCTGCCGATGTCATGAAGGAGATCGCCGATGTCACGCCTTCCTACGGCGGCATCACCTACGCCAGGCTGGAGAACGGCAGCCTGCAGTGGCCCTGTCCTACGGAGGACCATCCTGGCCTGCAGTTCCTCCATGAGGGCATGTTCAGCCGCGGTAAGGGCAAGTTCGCCGCACTGGAGTACAAGCCGCCCAAGGAGCGGCCCGACGATACCTATCCCCTGGTGTTGACCACGGGGCGCAGTCTGTTCCACTACCACACCGGTACCATGACCCGCAAATCGAAGGGGCTCAACGAGCTGAAAGGTGAGGAGGAGGTGGAGATAAATCCTCAGGACGCTAAAGCCCTGGGCATCTCCGATGGCGATAAGGTGCGGGTCATCTCGCGCAGAGGCAAGGTGATAGCCAGGGCGAAGGTAACCAAGAATTTGATGAAGGGCGTGGTGTTCATGACCTTCCACTTTGCCGAGAGCGCTACCAACCTGCTCACCAATCCAGCGCTGGACCCTGTATCCAAAATACCCGAGTTAAAGTTCTGCGCGGTGCGGGTGGAGAAGGTCGTCGAGAAAGTGCCTGCCTCGTAAGAACGCCGCTAGTTCAACAAAGTAGGGGCACGGCATGCCGTGCCCCTACTTTTTAATATCTGCTTTTCATGTCCCTTTTGCAATTAGATGGTTCTGAATGACAGCTTTTTGGCAAGGATTCTTCCATTTCTTTGATGTCCACCGATATTAACGATGTGCTCCCCCTTGCTTCTTTGAGAGCTTCCAAAGAAAGTAGAAATTATCACTGCGAATCTCGTCAGGCGTTGTAATCGAGCGACTTAGTAACTGTAATGCATCCCTCGCAGCCTTAAGCCCACCGAGGCCAGCTACAATTGCTTGCGTTTCGATAGGCAATAGTCCGCTATACATTCCAAGAATCGCAACAGTAGAAGTAATTGCTATATCCCGTTTGAAAGCTCTCATGGCTGATGACTTTATCGAATTCACCTTGGCATTTAATTCGCATAGTTTCGGATAAATAATATCCTCATATATTTGTTGCCCTTCACGACTCGAGATAGGCTTTCGCTGAGCCAAATACTCACTTATTATATGGCTAATAGTGTTTCTATAAACTAGAAAGGCGTCGTGTTCCTTTCTTCTTACCTCTAGGAGGTAATTTAAGGGTACACTATCTAGCAAAGGGAGGTTGTATATAATGCGGTTTCTGAGTACCTCATTGTAAGCCTTGAAATCGTCGTCATATGTGAGAGAATCCAGCAACTGTACATCAACGTCTCGATCAGTAAGGTATTTGGCACTCACGAATCTGGAACAGAAGTGTTGGAAAAGAATGTCATCAGCTACCTCTTTCAGCCCTCTTTCGATGATACCAGTTCTTTTTAGTTCTTTCTTCGATAATTTTATATCTCGCGCACTAATTCGGCCATGTGCAGAATTTGCCTTCTTAAGTAGCCATGGATCTGACCGGACGTCGTATATTTGCCCATGCGCAAAAAGGTCCTCTGGGCCTTTCAAATCAATGCAACACTCACCTGGAATCTGAAACCACAGAGCTATTCGAGCGGAAGTAGAGTCTAGGTAGTTATCAGAGAGAGCCTGTGTCTTATTTTTTAATTCTGTCTGAGTTTCTGTCAACACAGGTAAGTATTTACGCATACATGAAGGACAGAAATGAAACGCAGGATGTTTAACAAAACAGACGATGCTATTCTCAAGTAGTGGTTTTAATGCTAGTAAAACCTTGAGGTCATCAGCAAAGGGCTCCCGTAGGTTATCATCAATCCATTTGATTGACATGTGCGGTGGCAGCGGCCTATTTGGGTAAATGTCGAAGTAGTTTTGGATATATATTCGGTCACTATATAGAGCCGCAAATCGAGTCAGTCTGTCAATTCTTTGAAGTCTGCAATTTAATCCCACACAAGAGTTGCCGAATCGCTGCGCGCTAAGGTTCGAATTTGCAACATAGTTGAAGTTAGCAATATTGCTGTTGGCTTTGGGTTGTGGTTCTATTGCATCAAGCAACTTTTCGTTAAAATCAATAATTTCATTCGGGCTCCATTCGTACATAACTTTGCGTTCGATTTTCTCGTTATTGGTTAGACCTTCCTTTTTGAGCAGGTCGAAGACTTTTTTCATTTGAGTTGAACCTCTGTGTGACCAAAGTAGTTAGATTTACAACTCTTCACATTAAAGCTATCTTAGCGAGATTCCTTGTGGAATTCAAGGGGCACAGCGCGCTGTGCCCCTACGTTAATTTAGCGGGTATTCTTCAATAAAATGGCCCCATTTATTTTAGCTGTGTAACAGGTTAAACTTGTTACCGTCATGCTTAACCTGAGAAAGTACGGCAGCGAGCCTTACCGTGTGGCTGTGATTCACGGCGGGCCGGGCGCGCCCGGGGAAATGGCGCCGGTGGCCCGAGAGCTGTCTTCTCTTATGGGTATCCTGGAGCCACTTCAAACAGCGGCAACGCTCGAAGGGCAGGTCAACGAGCTGAAGGCCGTTTTGGAAAAGGACGCAGCCATTCCTGTCACATTGGTCGGTTTCTCCTGGGGCGCACTGCTCAGCTTTATTTTTACCTCTCACAACCCTTCATTTGTGAAGAAACTCATACTCGTCGGCAGTGCTCCCTACGAGGGAAAATATGCAGTGAACATTACCCAGACGCGGTTGAGCCGGCTCAGTGAAACGGAAAGAGAACAAGCCCTTTCCCTGATGCAAACCTTGAACGACCCCGCAGTTGCAGTTAAGAACACGCCTCTGGCGCGGCTGGGAAGGCTGCTATCTAAAGCCGACACTTATGACCCTTTGCCTTATGATGACGAGGTACTGGAGTGCCGGTACGATGTCTTCCAGAGTGTCTGGAAACAGGCTGAACAACTCAGAAGCAGCGGCAAGCTTCTTGCATTGGGGAAGAAAATCGAGTGCCCCGTATTCGCTATCCACGGCGACTACGACCCCCATCCCCCCGAAGGGGTCAAGGAGCCACTTTCCCGCGTTCTGAAAGATTTTAGGTTCATCTTACTAGAGAAATGCGGCCACAGCCCCTGGTTGGAGCGGCACGCCAGAGAAAGGTTTTATAATATCCTCAAAGAGGAGGTCTAATGACATCGAAGCAGTTTCCACTGAAGGGATATACACTTCCTTTGACACCACGGGGCCAATCGTCAATAGTTGAGCCGCCGCCCTGGTATTACGGCGGTGAGGTGATGCAGCTAATCTTTCGTACCGATGCGAAGCGGGCTAAGAAGTTGATTCCGCCGCCTCTGGAAATGGGCCCGGAGCCAGGAAAGGGCATTGTGTGGTTTGTGGAATGGGTTTCGGTGAGCGAATCGAATCCCGACCTGGCCTTTATCAACCCGGAGCGGGCTGTTTACCAGGAGTGTCTGGTAATGATTCAGTGCAGTTTCCGAGGGGAGCCGGGCTACATAGTGCCTTATATCTGGGTGGACAACGATTTCACCCTGATGCGCGGCTTTGTGCAGGGATTCCCCAAAAAGCTGGCACGCATCTATCTCACGAAGCTCAGCGAACTGAATCCCAAAATCGGTGGCAGGCGTGTCGGGGCCAAGATGAAAGGTATTTGCGAGGCTCACGGCGAAAGAATAGTGGAAGGCTCTCTGGTTTTAACCCGTCAGGCTGCCGCCTCGGAGCTGCCGGCGGTGCGATTTTATCTGATGCGTCATTTTCCTGATATTGAGGACCCTGCCAGACCTGCGGTACATGAGCTGGCAATCAGCCAGGTCTCAGACGTAAGGGTAGCTGACGTCTGGGCAGGTGATGCGGACCTCAAATTCTTCGAGTCAGCCGTGGAAGAGGTGGCCGCCCTTGCGCCGATGGAGATAGTGGGGGGATTTTTTCATAATATGGGTTTCACTATCGCAGGGGGCAAGGTCATCTACAAGTACCGGTAACCGCCCAGGAAGCCTCGGATGCTAAGATTTTTCTTGGGTTGTCGTTATCTCGCTCCTAAAGCATATTATCAGTGAGCAGGCGGTTATTCACAAGCACGATTTACTGTCCAAAATGTGTTGACTTGCCAGTCCATTTCAATTACATTCTTTGGCGTTAATTATAGTGACCGACTTGCCTGAGGAGAAACAGCGAGGGATTGATGGATAGTCTGCCGACGCCTCCGCCGGGCCTTGCGGTAACCTGGCGGCGCCTGTTGTGGGAAGCTATTAAGAGGGAGTGGCCTGTATGGTTCACCAGCCTGGTTATTCTCGCTAATGGGCTATTGCCCATATTCCAGACGTTGTTGACACGTTTCCGCGAGCATCCTGTTCTCTTCAATACAGTCCTGCCTTTCGGGGCATTCCATGTTGGCCGTTCGCTAACGGTAGCAATAGGGTTTGTTCTCGTCTACCTCTCTTTTCACCTCCTTCAGCGTCGCAGGGTGGCCTGGTGGCTGGCCATTGTGAGTCTATCTCTGGCCCTGATCACGCACCTCGTTTTTCAGCACTGGTACGAAGCTTTGGCTCCGGCAGTTGCACTGGCACTTCTGGTCATCTTCCGCAAACGGTTCTCAGTGCGCACGGAGCGACAAAGCATAACACGAGGCCTGGCGCTTTCGATTTTTGTCGTGGTATTTGCGATAGTGTACGGGGTTGTGGGTTTCAGCTTCCTTGACTACCGTGATTTTGGCTTCGATTTCAGTTTTGGAGAGGCGTTGTACAGGACGCTACGTCAGCTATTTTTCGTGCAAAACACCGATTTGGTAACACACAGCCGGTATGCCCGCTGGTTTCTCGACTCACTCAATGTCATGGGGGGGTTGGCTCTCGCTTTCGTGGCCTATAGCATATTCCGTCCTGTGGTGTACAGGCTCCAGGTGTTACCTAGGGAGGCGGCAGAGGCACGGGCTATACTGGCAAAGTATGGGCGGTCCTCCTACGATTATTTCAAGGTCTGGCCCGACAAGTCCTATTTCTTCTCAGACACCCGCAAATCGTTTGTCTCATACAAAACGGTTCTGAGCGTGGTTTTTAGCCTGGGGGATCCGGTTGGTCCTGAGGATGAGCTTGAAAAAACTACGAGTTCATTTTTGCGCTATTGCTCTGACAACGGCTGGCTGGTGGCATTTCTTATACCGGATATGCTCCCTATATACGAGCGCCTTGGCCTGTCTGAGTTGAAAATCGGCAAAGAGGCGATAGTTGATCTGGACCATTTCAGCTCGGATACTATAAATACTAAATATTTTCGAAAGATCAAACGCAGATTCGAGACCAGAGGTTACAAGTTAGTTAGATACAAGCCTCCGCATTCAGCTACGCTGCTTGACGAGGTGGAGGAGGTTTCAAAACGGTGGCTCTCCGAACCCGGGCGGCGTGAGTTCGGTTTTATCCAGGGAAGCTTTTCGCGAGGCTATGTAGCAACAACTCCGCTGGTTGTTCTCCGGGACTCGACAGGGCGTCCTCTGGCTTTTGTGAATGAAATACCATCGTACAGGCCTGGGGAAGGTAATTTTGACATGATGCGGCATGTAGCTGAGGTGCCGCCCGGTACCATGGACTATATTTTCACAGAATTAATGCTGGCTTTGAAACAAGAGGGGTACCGTTCGTTCGATTTGGGACTGGCACCTTTTGCCGGGGTGGGAGAAAGGCCAGAAGCTCCAATGGGAGAACGAGCTGTTCATTTACTCTTTAACACTCTCTTCTGGTTCGTATCTTACAAAGGGATGAGGAACTACAAAGTCAAATTCGAGCCGAATTGGGAGGATCGCTTCATTGTCTATCAGGGCGGCCCTATCGGGCTGGTCAGAATAGCCTTAGCTATTGGCCGTGTGTTATAGAGGTGCTTATTAGAGAGGAAAATGACGAAATATATATCGCGGGAATCGGCAGCCTCTACGGTCACTTAAGCAACTCATCCAACTTCACTGGATTGTTGCTCCTCATGGTAGCGTCTTCTCTGGTAACCATGTTTCTTTTTACCAGGTTAGCAAGCGCCTGATCCATAGATTGCTTCCCCTCTGAAGCCCCGTGTTCGAGGTTATTGGGTATTTCGTAAATCATGCCATCACGGATGAGTCTTCTTATACCCGGTGAGGCAAGCATTATTTCGAAGGCGGCTATTCTGCCTCCTCCGATGCGGGGCAGCAGGACCTGTGATAATACTGCCTCTATTACCTGTGAGAACTGTAATCGAATCTGCTGTTGTTGTCCCGCAGGGAAAATATCGATAACACGGTCAACGGCCTGGGAGGTGTCTATTGTATGCATTGTGCCGAGCACAAGATGACCTGTTTCGGCCGCTGTCATGGCTGTGCTAATTGTGGCCAAATCGCGCATCTCTCCGACTACAATTACATCCGGATCGTGGCGAAGGGCATGCACCAATGCAGTATAGAATAGTTTGGTATCATCCCCCAGTTCCCGCTGCAGGATGACACATTTATTATTGTGGAACAAGAATTCAATGGGGTCCTCGATAGTGATAACATTTCGGCTCTCTGTTTCATTGAGATAGTTGATCATGGCCGCTAGCGTGGTTGACTTGCCGCTTCCAGCTGAGCCTGTTATCAGTATAAGTCCTCTCGGCTTGCGAATAAGCTCTTTGCAGACTTGCGGTAAGCCTAGTTCATCGATAGATGGGGCCTTGATAGGCACAAGCCGGAAGGCGAGACTCATCGTACCTCTTTGTTGAAGGGCGCTCACTCGGAATCTGGCGAGCCCGGGAATGCTGTAGGAAAAATCTAGCTCCAGTTCTCTTTGAAAAGTAGCCCTTTGCTCTGCAGTGGTAATCTGTTCAAATAAGGATTTAACGTCCTCTGGCGTAATCGGTGCTAAATCCTGCTGGGCTATAAGCTTGCCTTCAATTCGGAGTATCGGCGGGCTTGGTACAGTTATATGCAGATCGGAGGCGCCTTTGTACACCGTCAGCGAAAGGAGTTCATCTATGTGGGTACTAAAGCACTGGGAAGTTTTGATATTGTCCACCGAATTAACTTGCTGATCCATTATACTGACCGTCACAGAGTTCAGATACGCTTGTTCGCTTCCGAACAACTTACATATACCATAGTGTAAATTGCCTGCTCAATTAATCCCCTATTAGTACTGTCATCGTGTAGGATATCGTACTCCTACTACTATGATAGTACTTGATATCCTGATGCAGAATGTTAAGATGTTTTGCCTTCTGTGAAGCAGGAGGCACTAAGTTCTGCCCATGTACAGCTCACGATTAAGTGGTTTGCTGTACATGTCGCTCTGACTGATGCATCGTGGGGTTACGAAGTACTTCACAAAAGAGTACATTAATCATATTGCTGTTACTTCTTCTCTTTCCCATAATATTTAAAGACGCCATAAAACAAGAATGAGGCCAAACCTACAGTTTACCCATAACTGTTCTCAGCAACAGGGCAGGGCGATTGATGGAAACGAAAGCTAACAGGCAGCGCAAGATGCCGCCGCGAAAAGAGAGAGTAGAGGCTCCCTTAAACCTTCCTGACAGCTCGGCGAACCCTGTGCAAGCCCCCGCCGTCGAGTTCAGCAAGGAGTATACGCAGGAGGCAAAACCCGCAATGGTCAATGAATCGGTCCCGAATCCCCAGTTGGGCTTGGTTGTTTGTCCGGAGTGCGGTCAAAAGGCCCTCTTTTGGAATCGGCATGAAGGCATCTACAAGTGCGTGAATCCGGAGTGTAAAAGAACATTTACATTAGAGGAGTACCAGAACACGGAAGCCGGGATGCTGCCGGACAGGCCACAGGTTGACCAGGGTTTGACAAATGTCTCAGCAGTGGAGGTGATAGATAAGCTAGAGCCTGCTACTGCTGAAGAGGCCCCATCGACTGAGTCAACAGTGTTGGCTATAGGCGAGGCGCAACCTGCCGCAACCGGGCAGATACAGGCGAATGAGTCGCCAGTTGCGGCGATAGACGAGATAGAGCCTGTTGCTATTCAACAGACGACATCTCAGGTCTCGACTACTGAGGTGAAGGATGAAGAACAAGCCGCGGCAGTTGAGGGTATGCCATCCAACGTTTCAAGAGCAGAGGCGAAGGATGAAATAGTGCATAATAAGGTTGAAGAGATTTCACCCGCTGTGCTAACTACTCAGGCTGGAGGTGCGGTCAAGGCTGAGACGAAATCAGCAAAGAACATAAGCCGCAATCTGGCCTTTCTGCTGGTCAGCGTTCTCGCTATAGGGATAGTAATAATGGGAATATTTTTGTTTCTGAAGTCAGGCAACGTTAGCGAATTATCGTCAAAGCTGGATAAGTCCGAACAAGCTCTTGCACAATCGCAGGCACAATTGGCCGCGTCTCAGCAAGATGTGGAGGGACTGAGGGCGCAACTGACTCAAGCGCAGCTTGAAGTAGAAGCATTGCAGGCAGAGATAAACGGACTGAAGCCGCTGACTCCGAATGGACCATTTGTGTTTAGCGGTGAATTGTCGCCATATGAAGTGATATCCTTCCCGATAGATTTAGGAGCATCTGAGAGGGTGGAAGGCACGATAACAGGAGGACTCAGTGGCCTTATAGTCTACATTCAAGACTCTCAAGGCAATATAGTTGAGAACTTAGGCCAATTTTTTCACTCCAGTTTCACTTTTACAGCTCAAACGTCCGATAAATACTCTTTGGTCATCAAGGAACCAAGCGGACTCGCCAATAAGTATGTTTTCGACTACACTGTTTACCGAATACAATGACCCATTCGGTCTTGGAAGTAGTTTGAGGGAGATTATTCAGTTCTTATATAGGGATAGTCTTGGAACCCCTGACCCCTCTGACCTTGTTCCATTCGGCGGTGCCCAGATACCTTATCCTGCGCGCCGATTCTCCCAGGTAAGACGTGCGCAAGAGTTGTATGGCTTTGCTTCCATATCTTTGGCGCACCCTCTTACCTAAGTCGAGGTCCTCGCGGAAGCCCTTTGTGGGGTCTAGAGCCTCATCGTAGCCGCCTAATTCATTGAAGGCGCTTTTCCAGATAGCTATACCCCTGCCTGTGGTATATGCTCGGGGCTTGAACCAACTGCGCAGCATAAGCGATGCTGCGGCGAAGAAGATGCCCTCCGCTACAGGGTCGGCGCCGTGCGCCAGGACGTATCCTGCGTCCAGGGCAGCCACCACATCCTGAATATAGGTGGGGGTAAACAAGCAGTCCGCATCCACAAACACGAGTATCTCGCCTTGAGCTTGCATTGCCCCCATGTTACGGGCATGGGGTAGATTCAGCTTGGGGACAAAAACGTATCTTGCTTTGTAAGCCTGGCATATCTGGAGGGTCTTATCGCTTGAGGGGGGAGGGCTGCTATCGGCTACAATGATTTCTATGGGCTGATATGTCTGGTTACGAATGGTCTCCAGGAGTTTAGGGAGGTATTCCTCCTCCATAAGCGTCGGAATAACCACTGAAACCAGGCGTCCCATAACCTGGTAGGCAGGAGGCCCGGCGGAAGCCTGGCCTATCCTGTACACAACCACTCGCGTCGTTATGTAGGCACCTAAAAATGCCCCAACGACCCCTGAGCCAAGTACCCCGCCCACAATTTCCCCAGCCATAGCAACTACATTATATTTGTTAACCAAAAATATAGCAACATGTAAATAAGGGAGGTTGTTTATTAATTTCTTTTCAACCCCTATTGTCACCAGATCTTGGTATCCCAGATATCTACCTCTTGACTTTAGTTACCTGTGGGAGCATTATTCTGTCTACAACACTCTATTAGGTGAAGCGGCTTTTCGAGTGCACTAAGATTTCGTGCAGGTACAATCCGATACAACGAGTGGAGGGATTAAATGACTGAATCGGTTCAACTTATCAAAGACGGACATATAACCAAACTGCTGCTCAATCGCCCTGAAGTGTACAATTCCATTGATCTTGACCTGATTCAGCGTCTTCAGGAACACCTTCTTTATCTTGCCATGGACAATACTTCGCGCGCTGTAGTTATTTCAGGGAATGGCAAAGCGTTCTGTGCCGGAGGTGATTTGAAGTGGATGCT
>JAJYLC010000021.1 GCA_021787935.1 Chloroflexota bacterium
GCTGGCCCGCGTGAGGCTTTGCTGCATGCCATCTTCCGTCAGAATATGGGAGCGACAACTCTGATTACGGGCCGTGACCACGCTGGAGTTGGCAGCTATTACGGACCTTTCGATGCCCAAACCATATTCGATAAGATTCCCAAGAATGCCCTCAAGATTGGCATCTATAGAGGCGACAACACTGTGTGGTGCAACAAATGCAAGGGAATCGTTATGGTGCGCAATTGCCCTCACACCAGCGAGGACTACTTGAACCTTTCCGGTACCAAGGTTCGTGAATTGCTTTCCAAGGGCGAAGCACCTCCCCCCGAGTTCAGCCGCCCCGAAGTGGCCAAGATACTAATGGATTATTACCAGAGCGATAGGGCGAAGGAGTAAGCTCCAGGGGGGATAAAGTAACAGGTATCCACCTGAAAGTTTAAAAAGGTAGGTCCGAATGTAGGGATTTATGCAATCCTGCTAGAGGGGGTGGTGAAAAAGAAAAAGATTCAGAGTATTTTGAAACGAAAACTTGGCTCAATAATAATTAATGAGAAAGGAGGCAATGGATGCCAAGTTATGTAATCTTGGAGAAATGTGACGGTTGTAAGGGGCAAGATAAGACTGCTTGCCAGCATATTTGTCCCAATGACCTCATGGTTTTAAATAAGGCCACCATGAAGGCTTACAACCGCGACCCGGCGATGTGCTGGGAATGTATGTGCTGTGTCAAGCTTTGCCCCCAGCAGGCTATGGCTATCAGAGGTTATGCTGACTTTGTGCCTATGGGCGCAAGCGTAACCCCCTTGCGTGGAACGGAAGACATCATGTGGACTGTCAAGTTCCGGAACAAGAGCCTTAAGAGATTCAGGTTCCCCACCAGAACCACCCCTGAGGGTTCTGCTGTGCCTGACGGAGGTTTCAAGACTTCTCCGGAGGCAGAAAACCTGAAGAGCCCGCTGTTGTTTACCGAGCCCGAGTCGCTGCGCGTTGCAGCGCTTCCGACACTAAAAAAGTAGTAGAATTGAGGTGATGAATATGGCAGCATTTGAAACTGTTGAAGTAACCACCGATTTGTTGATTATCGGTGGCGGTATGGCAGCGTGCGGGGCTGCTGTTGAAGCAGCTTACTGGGCGAAGAAACATAATCTAAAGGTGGCTCTGGTAGACAAGGCAGCCATGGACAGAAGTGGCGCCGTCGCCATGGGACTTTCAGCTCTGAACCAGTATTTGGGTATGAAGGCGAAAGGAAGAAAACCTGAGGACTATGTTCACTATGTCAGAAATGACCTTATGGGCATTACCAGAGATGACCTGGTCTATGACATCGCCCGGCATGTAGATGGCTCAGTCCATCTGTTTGAAAAGTGGGGCCTGCCCATCTGGAAAGATAAAGATGGCAATTACGTATTTGAAGGCCCCTGGCAGCTCATGATCAACGGCGAGTCTTATAAAATCGTGATCTCAGAAGCAGCCAAGAACGCCATAGCCCAACTGGGCGACAACGGCAAGATATATGAGAGGATCTTTATTACAGAACCCCTGATGGATGGAGACCGGATTGCCGGAGCTGTTGGATTCAGTGTAAGGGAAGAAAAGTTCTATGTGTTCAAAGCTAAGGCAGTAGTAGTTGCTATGGGTGGAGCGGTCCACGTATTCAGACCCCGCTCAGTCGGTGAGGGCCTGGGAAGGTCTTGGTATCCCCCGTTTAACACCGGATCGAGCGCTTACTTCACTATGAAGGCCGGCGCTGAAATGACCTGCCAGGAAGTCCGGTTCATCCCCGTTCGGTTTAAGGATGCCTATGGCCCGGTAGGAGCCTGGTTCCTTCTGTTTAAGTCTAGGGCGACTACTGCATTGGGCGGCGACTATATGGTCGAGCGAAGGCCGGAATTGCAGAACTGGGCGCCTTATGGATTGGTCAAGCCTGTTCCCGCCAATCTGAGAAACTACCTGATGATGCTGGACCAGAAGGAAGGCAAAGGTCCAACATACATGAGAACGGAAGAGGCTATCGGGAACATCGTAAGCTCTGTGCCCGATGAGAAAGAGCGGAAAAAGAGGCTAAAGGAAGTAGAGTCTGAGGCCTGGGAGGACTTCCTGGATATGACCATTTCGCAGGCACTGCTGTGGGCGGGCAGCGATATTGCTCCCGAACAGAGAGCCTCAGAAATGCAGGCTTGTGAGCCCTACTTCATTGGTTCACATTCGGGTGCTTCAGGTGCCTGGATAAGTGGCCCTGAGGATCTCCAGACTGAAAAATCCAAGAAGGAATACTTCTGGGGCTACAACGGCATGTCTACTGTTAAAGGACTCTTCTGTGCCGGCGATGCCTCAGGGGCTTCCAGCCACAAGTTCTCCGATGGTTCCCATGCAGAGGGACGAATCCGCGCTAAATCAGCTTTGGCTTACATCGTTGACAATCCCACCCAGCCAAAAGTGGAAGCGGCGGCGGTCGAGGCTCTTAAGAAGCAGATTCTCAAGCCGCTGGACATTTTTGCCCAGTTCAAGGGTCAGACGGACAATCCGGACGTCAACGAAAACTACATCCGGCCCAAGCAGTTCATGTTCCGTCTGCAGAAACTCATGGATGAGTACGCAGGGGGAGCTTCGACCATGTTTACCACCAATAAGCCCTCCCTGGAAACAGCTATCGAGCTTCTCAAGTTACTGAAGGAGGATTCCGAGAAGCTGGCTGCTGAGAACCTTCATGAGCTGATGAGATGCTGGGAGAACATACATCGAATGTGGCAGGCCGAGTCCCACGTGAGAACAATGCTGTTCCGCGAAGAGACCAGGTGGCCGGGTTACTACTTCAGGGCGGATACCCCTAAGATGAACAATGACAAATGGAAGGTATTCGTCAACTGCAAGTGGGACCCCAAGACCAATAAATGGGACGTATTCAAGAGGGACATAATCCAGATAGTTGAATAATCTGGAGAGTCCGCAGCCAAAAAATAAAGGTTGATTGAGTGTAGAGACTCCAGGTATCGCCACGGTACCTGGAGTCCTAATGAGGTGCTATGGTTAAAAGTTGGAAAGAAGTCATACTGAAGGAATACCCCAGACTTTCCCCCGGAAGCAAATTCAGGTTCTCCTGTCGCAAAGGGCTTTCATGTTTTACCCGGTGTTGTGGTGATGTAAACATCTTTCTTTCGCCCTATGATGTCCTGCGCATGAAAAGGACATTAAAGATTACTTCGGGGAAATTTCTCCAAAAATATACTCTTCCGCCAATTTTAGCGGGCCAGAAACTCCCCATGGTTTTACTCCGAATGAAGAACGACGCCCGCAAGAGTTGCCCCTTTGTAACTCCGGAGGGGTGCTCCATTTATGAGGACAGGCCGTGGGCCTGTCGCATGTATCCTCTGGGGATGGCGTCATCCAAAACTTCTCAGAGGACGGATGGCGAGGAGTTTTGCTTTATCGTTGACGAGGAATCATCCTGTCTGGGTTTTAAAGATGGACAGGAATGGACAGTTGCCGAGTGGTGGAAGGATCAGGGGATAGATGAATATAACAAGAAGAATGAGCCGTATAAAGATATTACGTTGCATAGGCTTTTCGTGGAAGGCAAAGGACTGGGGCCGGCAAAGAGTCAGATGTTTTATTTAACCTGTTATGATCTGGACAGGTTTAGAAAGCTAATTTTTAATAGCAGCTTCCTTAAACGCTTCGAGATTGAGGATGAGGTTCTAAAGGAAATTAAGAAATACGATGAAGCGTTACTCGATTTTGGGTTTAAGTGGTTGAGGTTTAGCCTATTTGCAGAAAAAACTCTTAAAATAAGAAGTGATGTGGTGGAGGGAAAGATGAAAGAGTTGGGCCTCGATTCTATCGAATGAGGAGAACTACATGGGGAACGTAGAAAGTATAAACTCTCCCAACGGTATCCTTGTTATCGGAGGAGGGATGAGCGGCCTGACGGCAGCAATTGAGGCCGCCGAGGTAGGCTATGGAGTATTTTTAGTAGAGGAGAGCCCTTACCTGGGTGGGCGTGTAGCCAGGGCGAACAAATACTTCCCTAAACTTTGTGCCCCGTATTGCGGGCTTGAGATAAATTTCAGGAGAATCAAGACAAATCCGAAAATCAAGGTTTTTACGCTGGCACAAGTCGAGAATATTACGGGCAAAGAGGGCGATTACGACGTTACTGTCAAGCTGAACCCGCGCCTGGTTAATGATAATTGCACTGCCTGCGGCAAGTGTGCCGAGGTTTGCCTGGTCGAGAGACCGAACGATTATAATTTTGGATTGGATAAAACTAAGGCTGCTTACCTGACCAATCTTATGGCATTTCCCTTGAAGTATGTGATTGATACTAAGGTTTGCCTTGGCGCTGAGTGTGCTAAATGTGTTTCCGCTTGCCAGTATCAGGCCATCGACCTGGGCATGTCTGCGGAAAGCCTGCACATGAAGGTCGGGTCGATTGTTCTGGCTACTGGCTGGAAGCCGTACGATGCTACCAGACTTGATAATCTGGGATATGGCAAGTATCCGAACGTAATAACCAATGTAATAATGGAAAGGCTGGCGGCCGCTGACGGGCCAACTCAGGGTAAGATAGTTCGCCCCTCGGATGGGAAAGAGGTGAAAAGTATCGCCTTTGTCCAGTGCGCTGGCTCACGGGACCAGAATCACCTGCCCTATTGCTCAGGGGTTTGCTGCATGGGTTCCCTGAAACAGTGCACATACGTCAAAGATCAGAGCCCGGAAACTAAGGTCTCGATCTTCTACATTGACGTTCGTGCATTGGGTCTTCTGGAAGATTTCCTCCAGCGTGTTCAGGGAATCGAAGGGGTTACCCTGGTGAGGGGCAAGGTCGCCAAGATCGAAGAAGACCCGGCAACCAAAAACCTGATACTTCAAGCCGAAGACACCGCGGCAGGCGAAAAGATAAAAGAATCGTTCGAGATGGTGGTGCTGGCAACAGGCATGGTTCCCAATACTGTGGAGGCGAAGATACCAGGGAACCTGGTATATGACAACTACGGCTTCGTTGCTGCCGATGCTGCCGGGGTTTATGCAGCCGGTTGTGTCAGGCGGCCAACCGATGTCTCTACTTCAGTACAGGACGGGACCAGGGCAGCGCTTAAGGCGATTCAGTCCATCGTGAGAAGGGGGGCAAATGGCTAAAAAGCTCGGAGTTTATATCTGCGGTGGCTGCGGAATCAGTGATGCTCTGGATGTAGACAAACTCTGCGGAGTAGCCACCAAAGAGTTCAAAGTTGAGAACTGCAAGAGCCATCCCTTCTTATGCGGAGAAGAGGGGGCAAAGCTTATAGCACAGGATATTCAGGAGGGCACCAACACTGCAGTTATAGCCGCCTGTTCTCCCAGGGCGAAAATGGATGTGTTCAACTATGGTCCCTCCGTATACGTCGAGAGAGTCAGTCTTAGAGAGCAGGTTGCTTGGGTTCACCCGCCCAAAGATGAAGACACTCAGATGCTGGCGGAGGACTATCTCAGGATGGGCCTGGCCAGGGCTCAGAAGGCTGAGCCACCGGAGCCCTTCTCTGAAACGATAGATAAGACTATCCTGGTGGTCGGCGGCGGGATAGCCGGAATGACTTCAGCCCTTGAAGCGGCAAAGGCAGGTTATAATGTCTGCCTTGTGGAGAAGGAACCCTCTCTCGGTGGCTGGATAGCCAAACTGCGTAAGCAATATCCCAAGCATCCTCCCTACCGCGAGTTGGAGGACACAGGCATAGATGCTTGTATCAAAGAGCTGGAAGGGAACTCGAAAATCAAAGTCTTCACCGGGGCCGAGATCGAGAAGATCGAAGGCGCTCCAGGGATGTACAACGTTTCTCTGAGGCAGAAGGGCGCTGCGACCTCTCTCAAAATCGGCTCTATCGTTCAGGCGACCGGGTTCAAGCCCTACGATCCCGGCAAATTGGAATACCTGGGATACGGTAAGTATAAAGATGTCATCACAAATGTCCAGATGGAGGAAATGGCGCAGAAGGGCAAAATCACGCGTCCCTCCGACGGGCAGGAAGTCTCAAGCGTGGCATTCATTCAGTGCGCCGGTCAGCGGGACCCGGCCCATCTGGCTTACTGCTCGGCTTTTTGCTGTATGACTTCGCTGAAACAGGCGCTCTACGTAACAGGGCAGAACCCTGATGCCCAGGTCTATATATTCTACAAGGATATGCGAACTCCAGGACAGTACGAAGATTTTTACAAGAGGGTACAGGAGGAGCCGGGGGTCTTTCTTGCCAAAGGCGATGTTAAAGGTATTTCCGAAGAAGGTGGAAAGGTCACTGTTGAGGTCTACGATGTGCTGTTGGGAGAAAACATTGCAGTCAACGTGGATCTGGTGGTGCTTGCGGCCGGGATAGTATCCAACTCTATGCCAGAGGTCGCGCCGAAAGTAGAGGCAGTGACTCCGGACGGCGAAAAGAAAGTTACCGAGATTGTTTCGGATTCGGGGCGCTATGCGACTCCTGCGCTGCATCTCCAATACAGGCAGGGGCCTGAAATCCCTACTCTGAAATACGGATTCCCCGATTCACACTTCATCTGCTTCCCGTACGAAACGCGGCGAACGGGCATATATGCGGCTGGCTGTGTGCGGCAGCCTGAGGATATTGCAGCATCCATGGATGACGCAGCCGGAGCCGCGCTCAAGGCTATCCAATGCGTAGAGCAGACTGCGAGGGGTCAGGCGGTACATCCCAGAACATGGGACAAGAGCTATCCGAGCCTGTTTATGCAGAGGTGTACTCAATGCAAGAGGTGTACCGAGGAATGCCCCTTTGGTATGTACAACGAAGACGATAAATTCAATCCCTTACCCAATCCGACGCGATGCCGACGGTGTGGCATCTGCATGGGTTCATGTCCTGAGAGAATAATCTCGTTTAAGGACTATTCAGTTGACATAATTAGCTCCATGCTCAAGGTTATACAGGTGCCTGAGCCGGACGAAGAGAAGCCGAGAGTTGTGGCCTTTCTCTGCGAGAACGATGCCTATCCGGCTCTTGACATGGCTGGCATTAACCGCATCACTTACAACCCGTTTATAAGGGTAATTCCGGTGAGATGCCTTGGTTCGGTGAACATTGTATGGATCGCTGACTCGCTTTCCAAAGGCATCGACGGTATACTCATGATTGGATGCAAGCACGGCGATGATTACCAGTGTCATTTCGTAAAAGGCAGCGAGCTGGCAAGTACGAGGATGGGGAAGGTCCAGGAGACATTGCAGAGACTCGTGCTTGAATCCGAGAGAATCAGGGTAGAAGAAATTTCGATATCGGAATTTAAAAAGATTCCGCAGATTTTCGATGAGTTCATGGAGAAAATAAAGAGTGTCGGCCCCAACCCATACAAGGAGATGTAATAACCGGGATAGGGTTGCTGATCTAGATAACAATTTGTTTGAGTTTGGGCCGGGCACAAACCAGATAATGCACGAAAGAAGGCGGAGATGAGTCCAGCGGTTCCAGATAAGGAGACGGTCGATATTATTCGGGAGATGGGCGGCGGCACGCTCAAGATATGTTATCAGTGCGGTACTTGCACCGGGACGTGTCCCTGGAACTTGGTGCGCACTTTTCTCCCTCGCAGGATGATGCATCGGGCTCAGCTCGGTTTGATAGATTTCGGAGACAAAGATATCTGGACCTGCGCCACTTGCGGCGCCTGCGCCGTTCGCTGTCCGCGAGGCGTGGAGATGATTGATGTCATCAGGGCGATGCGCAAGGTAATTGCTGAGATGGGCGTGGCCAAGGTGCCTGACTCGCTTCGCGTGAGTGTAAAGAACATCTCTTATGTCGGCAATCCGCAGGGCGAGCCGGAGAAGGAGCGGGGTAGCTGGGCTCAGGATTTGGGTGTGAAACCTTTTGCACCGGGCACTGAGCTGCTCTATTACACCTGCTGCATCCCGGCGTTTGACGCCAAGGTCAGAAGGATTGCCCGGGCTACCGTGGGGATTCTTAACAAGGTTGGAATAGATTATGGGGTATTGGGCGCAAAAGAGCGCTGCTGTGGTGAGAGCGTTCGCAAATCTGGAAACGAGACAATATTCCAGGAGCTGGCTAAGGGCAATATTCAAGCATTCGCCGAGAGTGGCGTGAAAAGAGTGGTGGTCAATTCTCCACACTGCTATCATACTTTCAAGAAGGAATATCCGGAACTAGGAGCTGAGTTCGAGGTTATTCACCTCTCTCAGTTGCTAGACCAGCTTATTCGTGAAGGTAAACTGAAGTTCTCGAAGGAAATCAAGAAGAAGGTCATCTATCACGACCCCTGCTATCTGGGACGGCACAATGAGATATACGATGAGCCGCGGCGGGTGCTTCAGGCGATTCCAGGCGTGCAGTTGATGGAGTTCCAGAGTTCAAGAAAGTCCTCCGTTTGCTGCGGCGGCGGTGGTGGAAGGGTATGGATGGAGACACCCAAAGAGGAAAGGTTCTGCGATTTGAGGCTGAAGGAGGCCATCGATGCCGGGGCAGACGTGCTTGCGGTAGCCTGCCCTTATTGTATGTTGATGTTCGATGATAGCCTTCTTAGTATAGGGAAAGAAAGCACAATCGAGATAAAGGATATCTCAGAATTGGTTCTGGAAGCATTGTAGAACAGGTCACATGGAGAAACGAAACGTCATTAAACCTGACAGTGAATTCGTCAGGGATGTAATTGGCCTTGGTGGAGAGTCGCTGAAAAAGTGCTTTCAGTGTGGCACTTGCTCGGTGGTCTGTTCTCTGTCTCCTGGTGATAAACCTTTCCCAAGGAAAGAGATGATGTGGGCTCAGCGGGGGTTGAAGGACAGGTTGCTGAAGGATCCCGATGTGTGGCTATGTCATCGGTGTAATGACTGCACAGCATACTGTCCCCGGGATGCCAAACCGGGAGATGTCCTGGCTGCCGTCAGAAGCTATGCAATTATGAGTTATGCTCTCCCGGGCTTTTTGAGAAAAGCATTTTCATCCCCTATGTATCTACTTCCTATGCTTGCTCTTCCTGCGCTGCTTCTATTTGCTTTTCTTGGCATTGCGGGAGACCTTACGTTTCCCAAAGGTGCGATTGTCGAAAATCATATGATTCCAAACCCCGACGCGTACATCGGTATGGCTATAATAGTTGTCTTCGTCGCAGTTGTGGCTGTTGTGGGGGGCTTCAGATTCTGGAAAGGTATCAATGAATTCGAAGCAGACCCACCGCCGGCATCCGGCACCCGGATTGGCTGGCTCAAGAGCTTCGCCTTTGCCGCAGTAGATATATTTAAACATGGCGATTTCGGCAAATGTCAGGCGAATAAAATCAACCGTTTAACGCATTTAGCGATCTTCTACGGATTTATCCTTCTCCTGCTCGCTGCCTTTCTGGGCGCGGTCTATCATTTAGCGGGGATAGAGTCGCCATATTCCTTGACCAGTCCTATCAAGATAGCAGGAAATTTGGGCTCTCTCCTGCTTCTTGCTGGCTGCGGGTTGGCAATCTACAGGAGGTTTTCCACCGCGAGTAATAACAGAAGCAAGACGACCTATTTCGACTGGTTTCTCATCCTGCTGCTTTCCTTCGTTGCTATCAGCGGAGTTGCTACCGAAGTGGTTAGACTGGCTAAGCTATCGACAGCGACCTACTCAGTCTATCTGGTTCACCTCTGGCTCTTGTTCAGTCTGCTCATATATGCTCCATTCTCCAAAGGAGCTCACATCATTTACAGAACGCTGGCTATGGCCTATGCCAAACAAGTGGGGAGAGCAGTCTAGGTAACCTAATATCCACTCTAAGATGATGAGGGTAGAACGATGAGGCTGTCAAAGCTTTCCGTCGCCGTTCTACTTGCTGCAATGATATTTCTGTTCAGCAGTGGCATAGGCTATGCTGCAGAAACAGCAGACCCAAGCGGTATGGGTTTAAGTCCGATAGCGTTCTTCTTCGTGTTTGTAGCTATATGCACGGCAATAGGTGTTATTGCTGTGCTGGGTGGCGTGGGCGGTGGGGTTGTGTTTACGCCTCTGATGATGGGTTTTACACCCATAAATTCGTTCATTATCAGGGCAACCGGATTGGTCGTAGCTTTAGCTGGGTCGCTAATTGCCGCTCGTCCTTTCCTGCGTAGAGGGCTGGCAAACGTAAAGATGCTCTTCTTTGCCGCTCTGCCTTACACCATCTTTGCTGTAGTAGGTGCTCTACTAGCCGGCTATGTTGAAACTTCAGCGGGTGATTTCGGCGAGGCTTTGATAAGGTTGATTTTGGGTTTCCTGGTAATATTTATTGCTGGTCTGATACTCTTTGGGGGCAAGAAGGTCGAGTATCCCGAAGTCAAGAAGGTAGACGGCTTTACACAAAGGCTGGGGCTGGCCATGTCTTACTGGGAACAATCAATGGATAAAGTTGTGCATTATAAAGTTAGAAGGGCACCTCTTGGAACCTTTCTGTTTTGCGCATGTGGAATAGTCTCAGGGATGTTTGGCGTGGGAGCCGGCTGGGCTATGGTCCCTGTATTCAATCTGGCTATGCTTGCTCCGCTTAAGGTTGCGGCTGCGTCCAGTAAGGTCTTGATAGGCATAGGAGATAGCGGAGCTGTCTGGCCCTACATTATGCGTGGAGGTGTCTTTCCGCTGTTTGCAGTAGCGTGTATAGTTGGAGTAGTGATTGGAACGAGCATAGGCGCCAGATTGATGTTCACAGTCAAGGCGCAACTTATCCGATGGATTGTTATATTAGTAATGATCGGCGCCGGAGTCAAACTGGTCATTGATGGGTTTAATAAGTTGTAACGTAGGTGATGGGCTATGGAAAAAGGAAAGGCTTCGGAAGTACCGGGTGGGGGAATCGTTTACGGGGAAACTGCATACTCAAAGGAAAAGGCTCCGGAAGTGCCAATCGCCGGAGTCATTTACGGAGAAATCGCCTACTGGATTGCCCTTCTCGGTATATTAATTTCAATAGTCGGTATCGCAATCTACATGAAATCCGGTGGCTACGCCGACAAGACATGTTTGCTTAACCAGCTCTGGGGTGGTGCCAGTGTGGATGCTATTTGGAAGGGTTGTGCTGGTGTTAGCAAAGCCCCTGAAGGGCATTGGTATCTGAGCAAGCTATCTTACGGGGATGGGATAGCCATGCTAGGTATAGCTGTTACTTGCTCTGCGGCAGTGTTTGGAATGTGGGGAGGGCTCTTTGGAGTGCTGCGAAGCAAATGGGGCATGTACATTGTACTTGCTCTGATAGTGGCAATAATTCTGACTATGTCTGTGGCCGGGCTTATAGTTATCAAAGAATAATGCTGTCGTCGATGCCAGACATCCCGCAATATTGAAAGTTATTAGCCCCTTCTCTGAAATCACTAAAAGATGGCCCCTAATCACTTCTAGCGGTATTTATTGTCACGGACCCGTTCATTGATTATAATCAGGGCGTGGAGAATAGGAGGATGCGATGGCAATAATTACCATATCGAGGGGTACATTCAGCGGTGGGCAGACCCTGGCTGAATGCCTGGCCGAAAAGCTCGGCTATCGCTGTATATCCAGGGAAGTGATAGTTAGAGCCGCTGGGCAATATGGTGCGCCATTGGAGAAGCTGTCTGATGCACTTGCTGAACCGCCGGGATTTCTGGAACGTTTAACTACGGAAAGGGTTCACTATCTTGCCTACATTCGGGCAGCTATTTACAAAGAGGTCAGAAACGATAATGTCATTTATCACGGACATGCAGGACATTTACTGCTCAGGGAAATTTCTCAGGTGTTGAGAATCAGGGTTATTGCAGATATGGAATTCCGGATAAAAGCTGCTATGGAGCGCAACAATTTAAACCGGGAAAAAGCTATAAAATTCATCAAGGATATCGATGAGAAAAGGGTCAAGTGGACGAGGTTCCTTTATCATGCGGATTGGTATGATCCTGCGCTATACGATGTTGTTATTAATCTGGAGCATATAAGCATTGACGATGCGTGCGGACTTGTAACTTACATAGCAAACCTGGACAAATTCAAGTCGACTCCTGAGTCGCAAAAGATTATAGATGATATGGTGCTCAGCACTGAGGTTAGGGCCGCCATTGCCAGAGATGCAGACAACTCAGACGGTAGTATTGAAATTGAGGCAAACGGAGGTGCTATCACTATTAGTGGCTCTGTGGGGTCCTTAGTGGAAGCTGATAAGATAAGAGAGATAGCCAGGAAGGTGCCTGGCGTAAAGGAAATTAATTCTAAGATGCGGATATCGACCCACTGGTAATTGAGGGCAGTTTGTGAGGATAGTACCAAAGCTAGAGCATGAGGAAAGCGTAATTACAACCCACAACGACACGGGTCCTCCTTACGCTTCCCTCTCCTGTCGTTCCCTTAACCAGTATGTCCAAATCGGGTCAGTTTCGCCTACACACAACCGGTAGGTTTGGGCAGTCCGGCTACCTTACAAGCTCCAGCCGCCGGTCCTTTGGGAAACATCTCGTAAACATATTTCAGTTCGAATTTATTCTGTTTGCACAGCATCCGCACCGGCGGAGCCACCCCAAATTTGATGTAGTAATCCCTGATATAGTTTACTAGCCTCCAGTGGTCCTCGGACATGGGGTGAACGCTGCTCTCCTCTTTGGCCAGGTCCTCGGCTACCTCTTTGGACCACTTGTCCGGTTCCTGGATGAAACCGTCCTCATCGATCTCGATTTCCATTCCAGCAAGTTTAGTCTTCGGCAATTTTACACCTCCTAGATTGATTTTGCCGCTATCTCATTAATTTCTTAGCACTGAAGTCAAGGGTCTTTTTCTCTCCTGCGATGCCAGAGATACGAAAGCCTCGGCCCACCCGGGTATACTCAGAGCGTGCAGGTGAGTGTAAGCCGCAAATACATTCTTATATATGATACCGTCTACCTCACCATCTATCCCGTGTCCTCGCCTTATATGATAGGCAAACTTGACATCGCCCAGTTTTGATAGCTTCGAATGATGGAATTCATGACCCCGCAGGGTTAAGCCGATGGGGAAGTAAGGATTTTCCTGGATTACTTCGGCTTCCACATAGCCATGACCTTGAGGCCGCAAAGACATATCCACCTCAGCAGGAATTATGCCGACCATTTCATGCCGCTGCCCTTGCCAGCGGATACCCCGGCATAGATACATCAGCCCGGCACATTCTGCATATACCGGCAGGCCATCCTCAATAGCGTCGGCTATATCTGAACGAAGTGAATTATTCGATTCCAGCTCTTTCAAGAAAAGCTCGGGAAAGCCACCCCCGATATAAAGCCCATCAACCTCGGGCAATGGGTCTTGCAATGAATCAATGAAAACTAGGTCGGCACCAGCCCGGCTCAATGCCTCGAGGTTCTCCGGGTAGTAGAAGTTGAATACTCGATCCAGCATCACCCCGATCTTAGCCAGACCGGTCTTATTTTTAAGACCAGTTAAAGGAATCGCAGCCGTGACCTCAAAGCTTCGGGCAATGTTTAAAATGCCGTCTATATCAAGGTGGGCCTCCAGCTTGCGGCCAATCCGTTCCACTGTGGATCCCGCCTTTTCAGCTTCGGGGAATGGAATGAGGCCCAGGTGACGTTCTCTCACGCAGAGGTCTGTGTCCCGGGGTATGCTTCCCACCACAGGTATGTGGCAATATTGCTCTACTGCAGTTGTCAGCTTACGCTCATGCCGGCTGCCTGAAACATTGTTGAGGATGACCCCGGCAATCTTGACATCCTGCTGGAAATGCTGGTATCCCATCACCATGGCAGCTATGCTGCCGGTCATACGGGTTGCATTGACCACCAGGATAACAGGAACGTTCAAGAGACGTGCCAGGTGAGCTGTGCTTCCCCATCCCGCTGAGTCTAAACCATCATAGAGCCCCATAGCGCCCTCAATAAGGGCCACGTCTGCTCCCTGGCAAGCCTGCTGAAAGGAAGCTAACGCCGTCTCCTCCGGCATGAAGAAAAGGTCAAGGTTTCGACAGCTTCTGCCGGCAGCACCGGAAAGCCACGAGGGGTCAATATAGTCAGGCCCCTTTTTGAACGGCTGAACCGATAGTCCCCGCTTTCTGAGAAGAGCACACAAGGCCAGGCTTACAATCGTCTTCCCCGAACGGCCCTGCGGCGCGGATATTAATACACTGGAACACATTCTTTTAGTACTTTTCATAAATACAATCGCAAGAGCTTATTAGCTGAAACTTCTGCGAGGATGCAGCCTCGTTCCAGGCTCGCTCTTCTCCAGCGGACACAGACAGCCATGCGCTCATAGTGAGTTCTCGCAGAATTGCGATGGCTGTCCGCACCCCTAGAAATTCTCTGGTAAGCAGAACATCGTCGAGCTGCCTGTGGACCAGTACTTAAGCGTCCCATCGACTGTGCAATCGTTCATCGCTTTCTGAATTGCCCGCTTCTCGTATTGTCCGCAGAGGTCATGCACGACGTCCTTCATGTAGAACTTCGTGTGGCCTTCTTTGGAGTGTTTCTGGAACCACTCTATGACCTTCTGCTTCAGCTCCTCATCATTGCTCATTCCCCCTCCCTCCTAGGTCCATTTGAACTGGGTTGTGCTTCTGAACGTGTCCCGGGCTAACTCGAAGTCGTCAATAAGCTGAACAGGGAAAGGAAGGTCCGTAAGCTTGAAGAATCTCTCCCAACCTACTCGCTGTATCCACTCGCCCATACGCTCACCCATACGCGCGTTGTCCGCGTATACTTCGAAGATGTGCTTGACTGTATTCACCACCTCCGGCCAGCGGGGCGGATTATTCGGCAGGTGGGGAACAACGACACGAGAGAACATAGGTGGCTTGCGAGCGTTAGACACCTTGCCGCCTACAAAAATAGCGACCCCGTCCCCTTCAGCATTGGCCAGGGGCATTGCCGGACAGACAGTGAAGCAGTTGCCGCAGTACATGCACTTCGTCTCATCGACGACGACGCTCTTTATATTGGGGTCAGGATGGCGCCGGATAGCCTTTGTGGGGCAGGATGCCGCAACTGTGGGTATTTCGCACATGGCACGCATCTTCTCATGGTCTATATTCGGTATCCTTGTATGCATTCCTACCACTGCCACATCGCTGGCATGGATGGCGCCGCACATGTTAAGGCAACAGGCAAGGGAAAGCCTTGTTTTGGCGGGAAGCGTCTTCTTGCCAACGAAATAGTCGTAGAGCTCGTCCATCAACGCTTTGACAATCCCTGAGGCATCGGAGGCCGCACCATGACAGTGAATCCACCCCTGGGTGTGAATAACGTTAGACAGGCAGGCTCCCGGGCCGCTTCCGGTGCCGCCCACAGGTAATCCAAGCTTATTCAGCTCCTTGATTATGGGTTCGACATTTTCCTTTTTAGGAGTCAGAAACTCCGGGTTATACCGACTGGTGAACCTGAGATGTCCGTCACAGTACTTATCGGCTACATTACAGAGATCACGAATAAAGTCTGTGCTCACCAGCTTGGGTGACCCGGCCCTTACCGTATAAAGCTCGTCTCCGGACTCGGCGACATGCTTCATAACTCCGGGCTTTAGTATCTCGTGATACTTCCATTTACCATAATTCTTCTTAATCACATCGGGGAGCATCGTCTTAAAATCAGGGGGTCCTACATCAGTTGGGCACATTAATTGCTTCCTCCTCTAGATTCTCTTGTTTGGTAATTCATAAACAGGCTTGCCTGTTGCATTCTGTCCATATGTCACCTTGGTGGTTGATTACGCCTCACTTTTTATCCCCAGAAGAAGTACGGATTTGCTCTGGGTGTGTTTACCATCTGAGGACAAGGCTCTACATCTATGGCCTTCAGGAAGGCGGGCATTCCCATCCTGTCGATAAGCTCAGCCAACCTCTCTCTGGTCTTGCCGTTTTCATCCCACCATTCCATGATCTTCTCCCAAAGCTGCTTTATCTCAGTATAGGGAGGTTGCACCTTGATGAAAGGAATGAGTACTGTAGAGAGGACAGCACCGTGAATTATGGGTGCTTTGGCACCGACCAGTATGGTCGCGCCAGTGTCAACACCTGGTCTGATGGCCTTTGGCATCAGGTTTATGCAGTGCATGCATCTGACACAGTCCTCGGGATGTGTCAGTTCTAGTTTGCCCTTCACCAGTTCTATTGCCTCGGTGGGGCACTTGGCGACAACCAGACGCTGAATATCGAATTTCTTATCCGCGTACTCTTTGACCGCATTCTGATCGATCCTCAAATTATCTCTCCAGGTGCCGATTAAGCTGAAATCAGACCTGGCTATGGCGGCTACGCAGTCGTTAGGGCAACCGGAGGCTTTGATCTTGGTCTTGTAGGGATACGGAGGCCGGTGAAGCTCCATTTGATAAGTCTTAGTTATGTCATAGATTAAGCCTAGGGTATCGAAGCACGCCCATTCACAGCGGCCCGGGCCAACACAGGCTGTGGGTGACCTCAGGTCGGAACCTGAGCCTCCGAGGTCAAACCCGTGCTCGCTCAGCTCATCAAAAGTTGGCTGGAGTTCCTCAGTGGTGCACCCTAGGAGGATTATATCGCCGGTCGAGCCGTGGAAATTAGTCATCCCGCTGCCATGCTTGTCCCAGATATCACAGATAGTTCTCAGCGCCTTCGTGTCATAAAACCATCCCGACGGGTGGTTGACACGCATGGTATGGAATGCCGCAACATTAGGGAACTCCTCGGGATTCTGGACGTATCTCCCGATGACACCGCCGCCGTAGCCCTTGACGCCAACGATACCGCCGTGCTTCCATTGGGTCATCTTCCTCTGGAAAGACCGTTCCTGGACTTTTATCAGGTCCTTTACCGAGTCATGCTTCTTGGCAGCCCGCTTTAGTTCTTTCACATAGCTGGGCCACGGTCCTTTCTCGAGCTCATCTACCATGGGTGTTTTATCTTCCATATATCAACCTCCCTGATATAAAAACGTTCTATATTATTTAAGTAGCAGCTTCAGTATAGCATCCCATTTCTAGCTATGTCAACGCGTTCGACTGTCTTAAGGAATTTAACAGGGCGACGTTCACTGCGATGAGAAAGAGATAGCATGTGATTCCTCTTCTCCCCTCTCTTCTTTGACCCCGATGGTTATTTTATAGAGGATGGTAAGTATCAAGGCACCTATTCCCCAGACCATCAGAGAGATTAATATCTCGGGCACTGTAGGCAGGTATTGAGTTATTGCACCTAAAGGCGAGGGAGTAAATCCGGGCACAAGCAAACCCAATCCCTTGTCTAGCCACATGGAAACGAATACCATGGCGGCAGCGAGTACTAGGGTTTTTTCATTCTTGCGTGTCCTGGGGTTGATCAGCAAGACGATGGCTGCTACCCAGAATATAAGGCAAGTCCATATCCAGGGTATAAGCGTTGTTTGTCCATTCAGACCTACGAAGAAGTAGTCAAGGTGACTCATGTCCTCTGGAATCTGACTATAATAGACGGTAAAACCCTCCACTATGAGGAAGAACACGGTGATGATTGTTGCGTAGAGCACAATTTGTGCTAGCTTTTGCAGCGCTTCCTTCCCGACGTCGAAATGGGCGAACCTCTTCATGATCAGGCATGCTATGATTAGCAGAGCGGGGCCGGCAGCGAACGCTGAAGACAGGAAGCGGGGTGCCATAAGCGCCGTCAGCCAGAAAGGCCTCGAAGCCATTCCGCTATAGATGAAGGCTGTAACCGTGTGAATGCTGATGGCCCAGGGGATGGAAATCAGGATCAGTGGTTTGACCCAGGCCTTCGGCTGTTCCCCATAATACTGGGACCTCAGTAAATACCAGCCTATCACCAGATTAAGCAGGAGATAAACTGACAGGACAACTATGTCCCAGAAAAGAATGGAGTGGGGTTGTGGGTGGATAAAGAGATTTACAAGTCGCGTCGGTTGACCGAGGTCTATAGTGACGAACAGCATGCACATGATTACCGCAGCTACGGCCAGGAACTCACCGAAAGTAGTGATCTTCCCGAAGGCTTTGTAGTTATGCAGGTAGTAGGGCAATACCACCATGACCGCTCCGGCCGCTACGCCGACCAGGAATGTCATATTGGCTATATAAAGGCCCCAGGAGACGTCCCGGCTCATGCCGGTTACTCCCAATCCGCGGTACCATTGCAAAAGATAGTAGCCAAAACCTATAGCTATGATGATTAGCAGGAAAAGTATCCATGCCCAATATTTTCGACTTCCCGTAAACGCTTTTTCTATCATTATGAGTATCCTAGATTACATAATAAACGTTGGGCCCTGTCCCCAGTTCAGCTTTACGCTGAATGCTGTAGTTTGTGGCGAGGAGCTTTCTAATATCCGAGTTGGGGTCATTAAGGTCGCCAAAAACCAGAGCCTTCTCGGTGCACGCTTCTACGCATGCCGGAATCAAGCCTAGGGCAAGCCTTTCCTCGCAGAAGTCGCACTTCTCCACCACACCTTTGGTTCGCGTCGGGTAATCGGGATTGATCTGCTTGATGTAGGGTCGCGGGTCTACCCAGTTGAAGCTGCGTGCCCCGTAGGGACAGGCAGCCATGCAGTATCGGCATCCGATACACCTGTGATAGTCCATCATAACTATTCCATCTGCTGCGCGCTTCCACGTGGCGGCTGTGGGGCAAACCCTTGCGCAGGGGGGGTGGTCACAGTGATTGCAGAGTACGAGAACGGGTAGCCCTTTCAACGAATTGGCAAGGAAGGGGCTGTTTTGTTCAGGGAATACATCCTCATAATTAACATCCCATATCCATTTAATCTCATGCTTCGGGTCAGGGATGTCAGGCACATTGTGGATGGTATTACATGCATTTATGCAATCTGTACATCCATCCTTGCAGTTGGCGATTTTAATGGCCATGCCCCACTTTGTCTGTGTCTGGGCCGCCGTTTGCGCTTCTGCAGCCTTTTTCGGGTCTTCAGCCCGCGATATCACATCAAAAATCGGCTTTGCTGCGAGAAGCCCCACGAAGGCAATTCCCGCCATTTTTATGAATCCTCGTCTATCGACGCTCATCTACTGCTCCCCAAGGCAGGTATTAATAGCCGGCAAAGTGACAGCTCCAGCAATTGAGAGTTACCCCCTCATAGGTATGGCATTGGTCGCAGAATTCGGCCTTATTATGACAACTCAGACATGTCCCTGTCAGGCTTATATTCCACTCTTGCCCATTGCTTGCTACGTAGGTGTCATTCCCATCACGGACAACCAGAGTCCTCCACTCATCTAGCAATTTCATGTGGTTATCTAGCATGTAGCTGGTGGACTCTACACACTCATTCCCCGCGGCAGCTTGGAGTTGGGGCACATGACTGGTTTGACTGTGAGCTGTGAGGTACCAGATAGGAAAGGTAATCAGAATTAGGAAGATAACAATTCCGGCAATGATTTTACCTTTGTCGTACATTATTTTGCCTCTTGTTTGCGGGGTGTGCCGCGCATATCAGTTGTTCGCTCCTTTTCGCCCTTCATTACCAGCGCGTTCCCAACCAGTTCATGAAGGCCGCTGACCTCTACCCCGGGAACCCAGTATTGCAGTAAAGTTGGAAGCACAGCTCTATCAATGGCGCAAATACAGGTGAGGAGATTCACCCCGTGTTTTTCCTTAACATACTTTACTGCGTTAGCCCTGGGAAGACCGCCCCTCAATCTCATTTCCAAATTCTCATCTGAACCCAGGCCGGCCCCGCTGCCGCAGCAAAAGGTGTATTCTTTTATGGTATTCTCCGGCATCTCATAGAAATTGTTGCATACATTCTTGATTATGTATCTCGGCTCCTCAAAAAGCCCCATAGCCCTGGCCGGGTTACAGGAATCATGGAAGGTCATCTTCCAATGGTCGTTCCGGCTTGGGTCTAACTTTAACTTATTGTTCTTGATAAGGTCGGCAGTAAATTCACAGATGTGGACCATTTTTGTGGCTTTGGCATTCTCAAACTTCGTACCTGTTATCGGAGATACCGGTTCCTCCAGAAAATCGGCAGGCCCGTTGATGGTGTTCATATACTGGTGGACAACCCTCCACATATGGCCGCACTCTCCCCCGAGTATCCATTTCACTCCCAGCCTCTTGGCTTCGGCGTACATCTTGGCGTTCAGCCTTTTCATCATCTCAGCAGAGTGGAAGAGGCCGAAATTGCCCCCTTCAGAAGCATAGGCACTCCAGGTGTAGTCAAGTCCGATTTCGTGGAAAAGCATCAAATATCCCAGGAAGGTATACCAGTGGGGGCTGGCGAAGTAATCGGCGGAAGGAGTGATGAAGAGAAGCTCAGCGCCTTTCCTGTTAACAGAAGCTTCAACTTTGACGCCGGTTAAGTCCTCCACCTCATCTATGGCAAAATCCAGGGTATCCTTGAACGCGTGGGGTGGCACGCCGAGGTGATTTCCTGTCCTGAAACAGTTGGACGCAGGCTCGATGACCCAACCTACGTTGCAACCCACCAGGCTGAGCAAGTCTCGCGCCATCATCGTTATTTCACAGGTATCAATTCCATACGGGCAGAAGACTGAGCAGCGGCGACATTCAGTACACTGATAGAAGTAGTAGTACCACTCTTTGAGCACATCCTCGGTTAGTTCCCTGGCTCCACCCACTTTGCCGAAGAGCTTTCCCCCCAAGGTGAAATACTTCCTGTAAACTGACCGGAGCAGTTCGGCCCGGAGCACTGGCATATTCTTGGGGTCTCCGGTGCCGATGAAGAAGTGACACTTGTCAGCGCAGGCACCGCATCGTACGCAGATATCCATATAGAGTCTAAAGGACCGATATTTTTTCAGGCGGTCATTCATTCCTTCGAGTATTATCTGTTTCCAGTTCTCCGGCAGTTTCCAGTCGGCATCGAAAGGTTGCCATTGCCTCGGATACGGAAGTCCCAGATATTCCTGATGTTTCTGCGGTGCACTGTAGCAGTAGGTGCCCTTTTTGAAATCGACAGGGGTTTCCATCCAACCCTTTTTAGGGGGGGTGTAATCTAACTTCAATAATTCCTCTGGTTTTTTTGTTGTATCCGTCATCTTATTCCTTTTCCAAAGGCAACCCGGCGTCTTTCATATGCTCTCTGAACTCGTCCTCCCACTCTTGATATGTGTGAACCTTGACAGGGTAGTTCCAGGGGTTAATATGCCTGCGCATGCGGCTGTTGTTCGCCAGGTTTCTCGTCGGGCTGAGGAAGACCCCGGCCATGTGCACCAATTTACTGAATGGAAAGTAAGCAAATAGAGTGCAGACAAGGAAAAGATGGACATAAAAGGCCAGGCCGATTCCGGCTGCGGGAATAGAGGGATGGAAGCTCAAGACTCCCAGTGCCAGCTCCTTTACACTCACTAGGTCTACTCTGAAAATGTACCGCATGAAAATGCCGGAAAGAGCTATGCCTAACAGCAGCAAAACTGCGAAGTAGTCGGAGAACAGTGAGATATAGCGTAGTTGCGCACCGGCCATCCTTCTCAGTAAGAGGTAACCCAGTGCCAATACAATGAGGATATCAGTTATGTACAGAGTGGGTAACATTATCTGAAAAAGGCCATCCAATCTCTGGAGGGAGATGACAAAAGCGGGCACAGGCTCGACGAACAGTCTTAAATGCCTCAGTAGAATGATAAGAAGGCTCCAGTGGAAGACGAATGCCCCCAGCCAGAGTAACTTGCTGTCTTTGTAGACGAGTTTCTGAATCCCTCGTCTCAGTTCGGTTTTCGTGTTCCGCAACAGCGACCGGAACACGAGCACTTCGAGTGCCATCCTGCCGATGACGCCGGCATTATTGTAAGGGTTTTCGATTTTTTTTGACTTGATCCAAGGGAGAGATTTTTGTTGCCCGCAGGTTGTAGGTATGCGGAAGGGAACAGGCGAGCTTGCCCATCTCACTATGCGATAGACGAGTCCTACGACGAAGATGAAGAGAGCCGCATAGGGTATGATGATTCCGAAAACAAGATACACGGCATTCATTCCACAGCCTCGCCGTGTTTCCCGTTTTTACCTCCCATCAACCTGAGCAACCTAAAAGCTATCTCTCTGTCAGCCCTCACCTCATTTACCCGGAGTTCGCAGATTTTCTCGCGGCTTTCCATGTATTTGTCGAATGCTATTGATGCCAATTTGTCTATCCCGGGCTCAAACTCCAGCCATTCGCCGAAAGACTGTTTCTTCTCTAGCTCGCTCCCCAGTTCATCTGTTATAGCTTTCTTCAACAGGAAAACAAAAGAGATAGCTTCCTGAGGGGAGAAGTCTTGAACTGCTCTGATTTTGATAATATTGTCCAGAGATGCTGCGGCTTTATCGGAGTCTACTCGGTCCTGCAGTAGTTCATCATAAAGAGAGTTTATTTCCTGGGAGATTGTATGGCCTACAGGATTGGTGAATCTGTCGTTATCCTTGAGAAAGTCTGAGACGCCAGTGGGATAGGTATCTGCTATCAGATTGAACCATCTTTGCAAAATGGAGTTTTTATTCTGCGTCAGAAGTGTTTTCAGAGCCATGGTTTGACAATAACATATTGATTCGACAACCTAAAGAAAATGATACTCTAAGGCTAGGTAGCAGACATCGGCTAATCGGCTTATTATAGCATAGGCAATAATGCCTAGAAAAATCTAATAATTCCAGGCATGTGTTCAAAGCGGTTCAGGATGTAGGTAAATCACCTTGAGCATAATGAGCAGGCTATATTATTCTCAATCCTGCGATTTTTATCGCTCCCCGTTGATAGCCGTCTGGAAATAGCTTTTCCAGGTCCTCTGACTCGATATGGTTTGATTTACAACACTCGTATACGGTCGGTACCAGGCCATTTCTTTGCCAGCTATCGCGAAGATATTGTATTATTTCCCAGTGCTTTTTGGTTAATCCTCCCGGAATCTTCATCTCCAATGCTTTATTTACCGCGTAGTCTTTGTCCCATTCACCGGGATCCACCAAGAATCCATATGCATCTATCCTGTAGATTTTACCTTTTGGTATAGCCACTTCTTTTTCAGTAACATGTATAGGAACAGGTTCACCGTAGTAGTTCACCAGGCGGTCCTTGTAACTTATTCCTGCCAGCAGGCAGGCACCTCGCTGATAGCCGCTTGGAAAGAGCTTCTCTAAGTCTCGGATAGCTAATCTATTTGCTTTGCATGTTTCAAAAACTCTAGGGCATACGCCGTTTTTGAAAAAATATTTTCTAATGAAATAAATTACATCCCAGTGCTTTTTTGAGAGCCCTTCGCGTATTTTCAATCTAGATGCCATTTCCGATGCGAAATTTTCGTCCCAATGATCATAGTTTGTTAAGAAACCTAACTCGTCCACTTCGTAGGCTTTGTCTTTCAGGTTGATTTTCATGTTTTCAGACTCCTTTCTGTTCAGATATCACCACACTCTGGTTACCCAGAGAGAACGCCTATATTCCGCCTGCTCTATTTGTCTTATCCGAGCAGGGCTAGTATCTTATTGTCCATTGGAGATACGTATTTCTACCTAATTTTCTGATAAGAGAGCACTTGACAAAAAGCAGGTCTTGAGCAGATAATAGAATATATTAGTATATGCTTATAAGCTGATGAATATGAAAGAAAATAGACAAGGCAATATTGAAGATCAAGCTGCGGTTTTCAGCGCACTCGCCGACCCTACCCGTCTGAGACTGGTGAGATTGCTCTGCCAACAGCGCGACCCTGATGCACTGTGTGTGAACGCACTGGCAGGTTTTTTGGGAGTTACCCAGTCTGCCGTTTCCCAGCATATACGGGTGCTTAAATCTGCCGGACTGGTCAAGGGGCTGAGGCGCGGCTACCACATTCACTACTTTATTAACCACGACACTCTGGAGCGCTGGCGGGAACAGATCATGGCAGTTTTGACTATGGAAGGGCAAGACTCACAGGAAGAATTCTGCAGCAAATATTGTCCCCTGAAGGCGAAGCAAGAAGAAAAAACTTTAAAGGAGGGCCCAGATGCCAGTAATAGCAGCAGTAGTAAAATGTAAAAAGTGCGGCTCTGAAATAAGGTCAGACTGGAAGTTCTGTCCCAAGTGTGGCGACAAAATTGCATGTACCGAGAAATATAAAGAGCTGTGCGCCCGGAAAAGGTGAGCCGCAAGACAGACGGTGCCAGGATGCTTGAAGAACGTATTGCTGAGTCCAAGTAAGCTCTCTATGTTTACTTTCCTTTATTAAGATTCAAATAGTCCTCCGGAGCAGCGGCCAGATATAGACAGGCGGAAAAAGAACCATACATATCAACTGAGGTATCAGGTAAGCGCTTCCCGCTGCTTGACAGTAACTGTAGGATGTCCTATACTATAAGCGTAGATGCGCATATAAGGTGACATAATGAGGGATTTGGTCAAGGCTATGAGGGCGTTGTCAGACGAGACAAGGCTCAGGATATTGAATCTGCTCCTGGTGAAAGAGTGTTGCGTTTGTGAGGTTATGCAGGCGCTGGACATCTCACAGACCAGGGCCTCTCGCAACCTGAGCGCCCTTTACGATGCCGGTTTCCTCAAGTTGAGGAAGGACGGCCTGTGGTCGTTGTATTCCATAGACAGAGAAGGGATGCAACCGCATTACGCTGACCTAGTCGAGGCGGTGAGAAAGGGGCTAAAGGGTAACGAGTTGGTGGCACAGGACAGGGAGCGCCTTAGAAAAGCCAAGCGCGTAGGCCCGGGCTGTGTCCGGAAATGTGCCAAATAGCCTCTTTTTTTGCCATGAATATGCGTTATTGCGCATCTAGGCAAGAACCTTAGAAGGGGGTGCCTGTGCTTGAAATCAGAAAAACAGCCATAGCCCTCGAAGAGGAAGAACTGTTGGAGCTGGAACAAATAATAGTTGACCGCGATGAAAAAGAGGCACTAATTTTCTTGAAGAAGTCGGTATATGACAAGGTGGTTCATTCTCAACAGGGCAAACTTAAATCACACCTAGATACCGGCGAAGACCCTGTGGGGAGATTCAGGCAGAAACTCTAGAGATATGTCATTGCGAGGAGTTCCGATTCATCGGGACGACGAAGCAATCTCTGATAATAGCTTCACGTAAGTACTGAGATTCTCGCTGCGCTCAGAATGACACCAGGGTTTGAGCGAGGGATACTATGAGCAGCGCAACCTCATATCGAACAACGAGACTAAAAGGAACATATGAATAAAGCTGAGACAATGGCCGGCATGCGTCGGCTTGCCTTGTTAGACCGCTTTCTGACGCTCTGGATATTCCTGGCGATGGGGCTCGGGGTTGGGCTAGGCTATTTTATTCCTGGCACAGCCGATTTCATCAATAGCTTTCAAGTAGGCACCACATCCATTCCTATAGCTATCGGCCTCATACTCATGATGTATCCCCCGCTGGCCAAGGTGAAGTATGAGCAACTGGGCAAGGTGTTCCGCAACTGGCGTGTGCTTGCACTTTCCCTGGTGCAAAACTGGGTTATCGGCCCGCTGCTCATGTTCTTCCTGGCTATCGGATTCCTCGGCTTCCTCTGGCCGTATCCTGAGTACATGCAAGGGCTGATCATGATTGGCTTGGCCCGCTGCATCGCCATGGTCATCGTCTGGAACGAGCTGGCCAAAGGCGACAGCGAGTATGCCGCCGGTCTGGTAGCCTTCAACTCCATCTTCCAGATAGTTTTTTACTCGGTGTATGCCTATGTCTTCATAACAGTGCTTCCGGGATGGTTCGGGCTTCAAGGCACGATAGTACACGTCACCATAGGCCAGATCGCCCAGAGCGTATTCATCTATCTGGGCATACCCTTCTTCGGAGGAATGCTAACGCGCTTTGCACTCATAAAGACCAGGGGGCGGAACTGGTACGAGAAGAAGTTCATCCCCAGAATCAGCCCCATTACGCTTATCGCCCTGATCTTCACCATCGTGGTGATGTTCTCGCTCAAGGGCGAGTACATTATTGACCTGCCTCTGGACGTGGTGCGCATCGCTGTCCCGCTGCTCGTCTACTTCGTGGCCATGTTCCTGGTATCGTTCTGGATGGGCAAGAGAATAGGCGCCGACTACTCTAAGACAGCGACTATCTCCTTCACTGCTGCCAGCAACAATTTCGAGCTGGCCATCGCTGTAGCAGTAGCAGTGTTCGGTATCGGCTCAGGGCAGGCCTTCGCTGCTGTCATCGGACCTCTGGTGGAGGTGCCAGTGCTGATCAGCTTGGTAAATGTAGCCTTGTACTTCCAGCGAAAGTATTTTCGTGCTGAGGCGGCAGCATAGCAGAGAAATGAAGGAAATCGCTCGATTCTGCCAGGAGACTATCTGACATGGAAAAATTAGATTCTGAAAATCATAAGTCCGGCTGTTTGGTCTGTGGAAGGGAGCTTGTGTATCACGATACCTATGAATCCCGTGAGTGCTTCTATTGCAAGCAGTCCTATGAGACGAATGTAACCTGCGCTGCAGGGCACTATATATGTGACTCATGCCACAGCCTTTCGGCAATCAACATTATAAGGCAGTTTTGCGACTCGAGCGAGCTCACCGATCCTTTGCGGATGGCTCTCATCCTGATGCGGCATCCCGCGGTGAAGATGCATGGTCCCGAGCACCATTTTCTGGTTCCGGCGGTATTACTGGCTGCCTACTATAACCTAACAGGGGAGGCTGCGAAGAAGAAAGAGAAGATTGAGCAGGCGGAGAAGAGGGCTAAACAGATATTAGGAGGTTTCTGCGGTTTCTACGGAGACTGCGGTGCCGCCGTGGGGACAGGCATTTTCTTGAGCCTTATCACCGGTGCCACTCCTCTTTCTGTGGATAGCTGGAGGCTTTCTAATCTGATGACGGCTGAGTCCCTCAGGTCTGTTGCTCTCCACGGCGGGCCCAGGTGCTGTAAACGGAACACTTATCTTGCCATCCTGGAGGCTGCCCGGTTTCTGAAAGAGAACCTTAACATCCGGATGGATATATCTTCAAAAATCAAATGTGAGTTCAGCCCGTTGAACAAGGAATGTCTGAAAGAGGGATGCGTTTTCTATTCAGGGTATAAAGGATAAAGAGCGGCTTGCTGATATTTTCCCCGGAATCTAGTTACATAAACTTCTGATTTTGTGTGCTATATAATCGGGGCAAACGGCCGTTGTAGAACTGTCATTATCTGGCTTACTAAAGTCTGTACATGTGCCATTGATTGATAGGCCGCAGCCTCAATTCCGTGCTCTTTTCTCCATCTTAGGTGTGGCTCATCATCCCATTTCGCGGCAATATGAAGTGCCAGGCAATAAAGCATGGCAAAATTACCTACGCAAGGGACTACCTTGTCGCAAATCGGGCATCTAGCTTGCCCAGTAACCTCTGCCCTCGTTGTCTTCGTAAAGGTACGTAAGCTATCAACCTGTAACATGTCCCACCTAAATGCTGCCTGTGATGTTCAGCTCAGACAATGGCTTTGGCAAGCCCATCTCCCAGACTTTAACAATATCCTCCTGCCATGCAGGAATAGACTGCTTTAATTACCCTGCAAAGATGGTGCATTCTCTCTTCAACTATCTTGGTAACTATCTTGTTATACTCATCCTCTCGCATTACCAGGTCGATATATTCTTGGTAACACTGCACTGCTTTGATGCATTCACCCAATTTTTCATAAGCTTCTCCCAGACCCAAAAGCGCGTCAGCATCGCGTGGATCAATGTGCAAGATTTCTTGCCATTCCGCGATAGCCTTATCGAGTTTCTTTTGACGTTGATAAGTAGCCGCGAGGTTGTGGCGTGGCCTAGTAAGAAGAGGCTCCAGTTTAAGCGCTTTTCCCAACTCATTTATAGGCAGTCTAACATCACTCCTGGCATAAAAACTGGTACTCTTGAATCCTGTATGAGGGACTCTGGCTCGAACTGCCTTGACATTCACTTCCCCTGTCACCATAATTCCCACCTCCTGACTTGCCAGTGGCAACAAAGCCCAATATCCGCAATTGATAGGATTCAAAAGAGCTGTCCGATTTCTGCCTGAGCACCTTTCTCCAAGTGATGTCTTTTTCTTTCCGGCAGATTAAAATATTTCCTCCAAAACTCCAGTCCAGCATTCGGTGTTTTCGTCGTACAGGGCATGAAGGTCATATGCGCAATATGGCCTTAAGGCCGCAAGCAAATCCTGCATTTTCCGAGCTATATCGCTCAACTCAGCCAAACCCTCGCTCTTGAACGTAAGCACAACACCACTTGCGGGAAAAGACAATGTCTTCTCTTCGTTTATGGGTTTATCTGTAGCAGTCCTGAGTGCCGATTTAACTTCGCTCACTTTCAACCCCTCCATTTTTTCCGGCCCGAACCTTTAATTTATTAATGCAGTCTCTTTTCTAAGCTGGTTAATCATACCCACGGCTACTTCGACATATTGGGCATCGTCCGGTGGAGCCAACTTGATAAACCTCTCGTAGAACTCTAGAGCCTTTTGGAATTCCTCCTGACTTTGGTAGATTTCCCCGAGGCTGAAATTCGTGGCGGCATCATCAGGGTCTATATTTAAAGCTTCCTGCAACTCAGCCATTGCCAGGTAAACACTGCCCATGGCCTTGTATGCAACGCTCAGATTGTAGTGGCTCTGGGCAAGGCCCGGGTTTATTTTGAGCGCCTCTTTAAATTCCGTGATGGCCTGCTCAGCATTGCCCAGGGCGTAATAGGCAACTCCCAGATTATTATGAGCATCGGCAAAACCCGGGTTAACAATTAAGGCCCTCTCGTACTCGCCAATCGCTAAATCCACTTGCCCTTGAACGTGGTGAGCAACTCCCATGTTGTTGTGCTCTTCGGCATCTATGCCTCTCGCCGTCTTCACACTGCCGGCTCTGCGCTCTATCTTCCACGTGGTCGGGTCATCGGTTACGCCTGCTTTGCTTGCCATCGGACTCCCCCCCCTCTGAGTTTTATCTTAGCGAAGCTTTTCAAGTAGGGTTATTAACGGGATTACACAAAAAAAGTAAACCAATTTACATTTTGTTAATTTCAGAGGGCTTAAGTAAGGTCGGGCCGGGGGGGCAGTTTAGTGTATTTGCTTTCGCATCTCTTCGGGTCGGAGGATAGTGATGCGTTTCTTGTCGATGCAGATTAGACCTTTATCTTGAAATATGCCCAGCAGTTTGTTGATGGCAACCCGGCTTGCTCCCACGAAATTCGCTAAGTCCTGCTGCGTGAGACGAAGGTCTATCTCTATACCTCTTTTAGTTACGAGGCCGTGTTTTTCACTTAACTCCATGAGTCTCCTGCGAAGCCGCGCTGACAGATCGAGAAAAATGGCGTCCTCCAGCAGGACATTAGTGCGCCGCAAACGCTCGCTTAAAGCAGCCAGCATGTCAGCAGCAAGCCCAGCGTGTTTGCCTAAAACGTCCAGGAAATCATCACGGTGCAAAGTAAAAACCTCGGTGTCTACCATTGCTATGGCATTGGCTGAACGAGGCCTGCTGTCCAGCAGAGAGAGTTCGCCAAAGAAGTCGCTATCAGTCAGGATGGCCAGGATTACTTCCTCTCCCTCCGGGGAGGCTGTCGTAATCTTTACTTGTCCGGCATTAATGATGTGAAGCATGGAACCTTGGTCGTCTTTGTGGAAAATAGTCTCACCTCTCCGATAATGCCGGGTTGTCAGCTTAGTGGCAAGCTCCGCAAGATAGGCAGGCTTCAATGAGGCAAAAACGGGGACTTTGGCCAGCAAATTTACCTTTTCCATGTTCGCAAGCTCAACAAGCCATGACTAACTAAATGTGTTAGCTTTGTACACTCTCCAAAACTGAAAGCGTACGGCTCAGCCAGAAATCCATTCCCATATCCCTGAATAACCGCTCGGCCCATCCAAGGCTTTCCAAGGCAGGTTCCTTTTTTTCAAAATTGGCGTAAAGTTCTCCGAGATAGAGATAACCCTGAGCGCACTTCGGTCTCGCTTTCATAGACTCAAGTTCCCTGATACCACGAAGAATGTACTCTTCCGCTTCACCATATTTAGACTTACCGACTCTCCCTAATATTCTTCCCAATAATATCTTCGAGTCAGCGCTGATGAGTTTCTCTTCGTTCTTTTCAGCCAAGGTGAATGCGTCTTTGGCACGCTTAAGGGCGTTTGTAATATCACCTTTTTCGAAATGCAACAGGGCCAGACAATAATAGCACTGTGAGAATTGTATGGATACAACGCTTTCACGGTAGATTTGAGCGGCTCTGTCCAAATACCTCTTAGCTTCTTCGAGTTTGCCCATAAGAAAATAGGCCTGGCCTAGTTGCATCCAGTTCAGCGCCGGCAGGGCAACGATACCGGACTCTTCAGTGCGCTTTATGGCGTTTTGCGCGTGAATTAGAGCAGCCTGTCCATCACCTTTGTCAAGGCAAATAAAACAGTATATGGTTTCGGCGGTGGCCAAGTTATATAGATTATTCAAGTCCAATGCGGAATTGAGCGCCCTTTCGCATATACTTTCAGCCTGCGCAAAGTTACCGAGTATGCCCAGGCTAACTGCATAGAATGCCAAGAATGCAGAATATAGGTTGAGGGGACCACCAAAGCAATCGGATTGCCTTCCGGTTTCTTCAAGTAGAGTGAGTACTCTGGGAGCCATTTCAACCAGCTTCAGATGCTGGCCCGCCACACTGTAGGAGGCACATATATTGAATGCGACGGGGACTGCAAGGTCGACGTCTTCGATTTCCTCAGCTTGGGCAAGACAACGCTCAGCGTACTCTGTGCCTTTAATAATATCGCCATGAAACGAATAATACAGACCTAAGCTGCTATTAATAATGGCGCAGCTTTTTTCATCATGGAACTCACTTGCGATGTTTTCTCCTTCCTGTAGCATTTTGAGTGAGTCTTCAGGATAAGCCAGCACTCGCATCGGGCCTTCTGCGGCGAGACAGACCCCGAGCTTTTTCTTCCTGTTGTCAGCTATGTCAGTCTGCAGGTTAAGCATGTTCATAGCTTCTCTGTAGAAATTAAGGGCCTCCCGATTAGCGTATTTGCGCGCTGCTTTGTCTCCTGATAATTTAAGATATTCATAGGCTTTCTGAGGGTTATCGCTCTTAGAATAATGATGTGCCAACATCTCATAGAAGTCCTCCAGGCGGTCCGGGTAGAGTTGTTCGATGGCTCGGCCTGTTTTTTCATGAATTCCTTTTCTTTTTCGGGCGAGCAGGGTGTTATAAACCACCTCCTGGGTGAGCATATGTTTAAATGTGTATTCCAACTCCGGAAACAGGTTCTTCTCGTATATGAATTCTAGCCCCTGTAAGCTTAGCAGGTGGGATTTGAGCTCTTCTCCCATTGCCGTCGTGGTCTGGAGCAGACGAAAAGGGAAGTCCCTCCCTATAACAGACGCAACCTGCAGAATCTGTTTTAGGTTGGGATCGAGACGGTCTATGCGCGCTGCAATTATGCCCTGTATTGTGTCAGGCACCTGCACTTCGGGTGTTTTTCTGCTGAGGGTATACTCATGGTCTGTTTTCTTTATAGAACCATTCTCAACTAAGGCACGGGTCAGTTCTTCCACAAACAGGGCATTACCTCCCGCTTTGCTTACAATAACCTCTTTCAACTCGGAGCTTACATCACCATCTTTCAACACACGCTGAAGCAGCTTCTTGCTGTCTCTGGAGGAAAACTGATCCAATCCAATCTGTTTGTAATAAGACTTGCTGCCCCACTCATGCGAGAGCCCGGGTCGGTAGAGGATTATCAATAGGACACGAGCATTGGGCAGCCAGTCGATGAAATAGCTCAGGAACTCCTGCGATGTCGAATCAATCCATTGAGCGTCTTCGATAGCAAATATTAGCGTCTTATTTTGGCTTTCACGAACCAGGAGATTCCTTATCGCCTCGAATGCTTTTTCTCTCTTCAATGACGGTTCGAGATTGATATGTTCCTGATTGTCAACTGTTAGAGATAGAACTTCGTGTAACGGGGGCAAAATATCCTTAAGCTTTTCATCGAGTTGCATTATTTTGTCCCTGATTTTTATCTTGATACTAAACTCACGTTCTCCTTCGTCAATATTGAAATAGGCTCTAAGGATATCCAATATCGGTAAATATGGCATGGCCCCGACATAATGCAGGCACCGACCCTCGAGGTAAGTGTAACGCTCTTCGGGAAGCATCCTTCTCACCTCAAGGAGCAGCCTTGATTTGCCCACGCCTGCCTCGCCCACTATACCCACCACCTGGCCGTGTCCGGATTGTGTTTTTTCAAAAACTTCTTTGAGAACTTCGATTTCTTTCTCCCTGCCCACGAATTTCGCCAAGCCCTTGAGAATAGCGGCCTCAAGCCTTGTCTTGAGATGGCTCGTTCCTGTTAGCCTGTAGACTTCCAGAGGTTCTTCCTTCCCTTTTACGTTTACTTCACCCAAAGGCTGGAATGTGAAGAAGTCTTTGGCTATCTTATAGGTACTGGCAGAAGCTACGATGTTTGTGGGTTCAGCGATGCCTTGCATTCTGGAGGCTAGGTTAGTCGTATCTCCAATGGCAGTATAGTCCATATGTAAGTCATTTCCGATGGCGCCCACGATGACTGGGCCTGAGTTGAGCCCGACGCGCATTAAGAAGTCCACATTATGCTGTTTACTCACCTTCTCGCTGTATTTGGCGATGGCTCGCTGAATAGCGAGGGCAGCGTAGCAGGCGCGTTGAGCGTGATCTTCGGAGGCTATGGGGGCGCCGAACAGGGCCATGACGCCATCGCCGGTGAATTTGTCTATAGTACCTTCGTATTTATGGATTTCGCCTATTAAGAGCCTGAAGCATCCGTCCATCATCTGATGGACTTCCTCGGGGTCGAGCTTCTCGGAGATGGAAGTATAGTTGCAGACATCGGCGAACAGGACGGTGACTATCTTGTGTTCTCCCTCGATGGAGCTTCGCATGGTCAGGATTTTATCAGCCAGGGATTTAGGGATGTAGGAGCTAGGTTTTGAGTAGTCGATCGAAGGTGCAGCCCTGGTCTGTGTCAAACTGTGGCCGCATCCGCCGCAGAATTTGTCTTCGGGGAGATTTTCGAAGCCACATTCGAGACAAGGGTATCCAAGCTTCGCCCCACATTCGCGGCAGAACTTCCTTTTATCGGGGTTTTCAAACTTACACTTCGGGCACTTCATTTCATGTATCTCTGAAACAATCGAGAACAGCTTCGGGATTGTAAGGATTGTGGGGAAACTCTTTTTGATTCTGGATAATGGGGCTGGGCTCCTTACCGATCGCTGGAAGATTTTCGCTGGTTTCACCAGCAACGGGGAAGTTGGTCTCGGCCTTCGGGATACCGGCAAGTTCAGAGCAATATGGGCCCTGATTGTCAGCCATCAGCACCCTTATCGTTTCCACCGTGCCACCCCTC
>JAJYLC010000022.1 GCA_021787935.1 Chloroflexota bacterium
CAGGAAACGCTCGAAAACCAGTCTGTGCGCCAGCGGGTCGATATCGGTTATGCCCAAGCAGTAGAGGACGATGCTGGCAGCGGCGCTGCCCCGGACGCCAAATAGGATATTTTGTTTACGGACGAATGAGATGACATCCCAGATTACCAGGAAATAATTGGCAAATTTAGTCTGCTTTATTACATCTAGTTCATATTCGAATCTCTTTAAAACCTCGGGTGTGGCGTTGGTGTAACGGACTGCTAATCCCTGTTGAGAAAGCTCTCTAAGCCATGCATCGACGCTTTTGCCTGGAGGTAATTCTGCCTCAGGGAGATGAAGACGGTCAAATTCCAGGTCCAAATTGCATAGCCCGGCGATACGCTCTGTGTTGGTTAAAGCCTCCGGTACCTCGGCAAAGAGCTCTGCCATCTCCTGGGGGCTCTTGAGATAAAATGAATCGTCTGCCATCTTGGGGCGCTTCTCATTATAAATAGTGTTGTTTGTCTGTATGCAGAGCAGGACATCGTGAGCATAGGAGTCATCTTTATTAACATAATGCACATCGTTGGTAGCCACAAGAGGGATACCAAGTTTGCGGCTCATTAAGATCAACTCTTTATTTATCTGGGCAAGCTCGGGCACATCGTGCTTCTGCAATTCCAGATAGAAATCGCCGAAGGCATCCTTGTACCACCTGGCAGCCTTCTCAGCATCTTCGATTCGGCCTTCTATTATGAGGCGTCCCAATTCGCCATTGGGGCAGGCTGAGATTGCCACTAAACCATCGTGATACTGTAAAAGTGATTCCTTATCAACCCTAGGCTTATAGTAGAACCCTTCGAGATGGGCTGTGGTGGCCAGCTTGAGCAAGTTGTGATAGCCGGTCTTATTCCTGGCTAACAGGATGAGATGGTAAGAGTTTTTCTCAGTTCCGAGCTTATTTTCCTTCTCCTTGGGTGCCACATAGAACTCACAGCCAATGATCGGCTTTATCCCGGCCTCTTTAGCTTCGCGGTAGAAGATGATTATGCCATAGAGAGCACCGTGGTCGGTGATTGCCAGGGAATCCATGCCCATCTCCTTGGCCCTGCTTATGAGATAAGGGATGCGGCACATGCCATCAAGGAGACTGTATTCAGTGTGGACGTGAAGGTGAGTAAACATGAGCTTTTTAGTTATTATAGCATGGGTCCCCTTCCTCGGGGAATGGCGTTAGGAGATATTGCTGAATGGTTGAATCGCATTAACTTGACACGATTTCTGCCACCTGTTATGGTATCAACCGCTCCGGTAACTAACTGACAACAGTCTGTTTGTTGTTGCAAAGAAGATTCGAAGGGTAGGAGGCCATTGATGAAGCATCTGGATGTTTGCTGGATGAGCGCCGTGGACCTGGCTAAGTTGATCAGAAAGAAGAAGCTCTCGCCTGTTGAAGTTGTCAGTGATGTTCTGAAGCGGATAGAAGCTGTCAATCCCAAGATAAATGCATATGTGACCGTGACTGCGGATTCAGCGCTGGCCGAGGCAAAGCAGGCTGAGAAGGCTGTTTTGAAAGGTGAGGAGTTAGGTCCTCTTCACGGGGTCCCATTTTCAGTCAAGGATTTGATATTTACCAAGAGGGTGCGCACTACCTTTGGTTGCAAGCTACTCGAGGATTTCGTACCTGAGGAAGACGCTGTCAATGTCGCAAGGTTGAAGGAGGCAGGGGCTATAATGCTTGGTAAAACCAACACCTCAGAATTTGGCTTCAAACCCCTGACCGACAATCTTATCTTTGGCATCACACGTAATCCCTGGAACCTGGAAATGAGCCCAGGCGGCTCCAGTGGCGGCGCAGCTGCTGCTGTAGCTTCGGGGTTGGGACCTCTGGCAGTCGGGGCAGACGGTGGGGGTTCCATACGCATTCCTTCGAGTTGCTGCAGTGTATTCGGTATAAAGCCTCAACATGGGCGTGTGCCCCGCTATCCAGCTAATCAGGGAGGAGAGCTAATAACTCATGAGGGCCCTATCACAAGGACAGTCAAAGATGCGGCGCTAATGCTCGATATCATGGCAGGCTACCACTGGGGTGATGGCTATTCTATACCCGCACCTGCTGTTAGTTTCACCAGATCGCTTAAAGGGGGTGTAAAGGGGCTCAAGCTTGCTTGGAGTCCGGATCTGGGATATGCCACAGTTGACCCACAGGTTAAAGCAATATGTGAGCAGGCTGCGAATAAGTTCTCCGGTTTAGGCGCTAATATAGAGGAGGCTCATCCCCACTTCGACAATCCAGAGAATCACATTGGGACTTTTTTTGGTTCGGATGGCCTAGTCGCACTGTCAGTGCTCGGGCCTATTGAAGGAATAGTCGATAAACTGAGCCCACTTGCGGCGGCTATGCTGTTTCTAGCTACCGAGTTGAAGGCTACCGACTATGCCAAAGCCATGTTTGCCAAGCATGAGCTCTCAATAAAGTCGGGCAAGTTTTTTCAGACCTACGACTTACTTCTAACACCTACTCTTGCATCACCACCGCTGCCTGTAGATTTTGAAGACCCTATCGGGTTTCTCAAGTGGATCCCATTCACTCCTGTTTTCAATTTCACAGGACAACCAGCAGCCTCCATACCGGCCGGATGGACAGATAATGGCTTGCCAGTCGGTCTTCAAATTGTGGGCCGACCCTATGATGAAGCTACAGTATTGAGAGCAGCGGCAGCGTTTGAGGAAGCATACCCCTGGGTGCAAAGAAAGCCGCCACTGGAGTAAATTCCAGGCTTTAATCTGCAATCCCGACTGTCTCCTAAGAATAATACTCATACTCCTTTATTAACGAAATGAAGAATAGCGACCCACCAGAAATTGGGGTATCTAGTGGGTATAAAGTACCAGGCTAAAACATTACCTTTAGCATTGCCTCAGATTTGCATTTTTGGTAGTATAGGCTTGATTGATTAAGGTCTCCGAGTGACGGTTAATTTTGGTGGATATTCATAGGGAGTAGTGCACCCATGGGTGTTGAATCTGGGGGAAGATCCAAGGAGAAGACAAAACAGCAACTGATGAGGGAAATGATCACCTTGCAAGCACATGTACGGGAGCTTGAACTGGCTCTCTCCGAGAGCAAGTGGGCAGAAGAAGCTCTGAAGCAGGGCGAAATAATAGCTGCAGCCACAATCGAAGGAATGCCCGACGGCGTAATGCTGGTTAACATGAGCGGAGAGATAATCTATGTCAACAAAGCCTGCGAAAAATTGCTAGGATACAAGGCTAATGAACTCATTGGGACATCTGCTCTTAAGTTACCGACATACAGCAGGTCAAAGGACAGAGTAAAGATACAAGAGTACTTAAGAAAGGTCATAGAAAAAAGCCATACTAAATCAATTGATATTGATATGAATGCTGTAACCAAGGATGGTGAGGAGATGCCCATCGTCTTTACAGCTTCCGTCATAAAAGATGCTCAAAATAAACCTAAAACATTAGTGGCAGTGATAAGAGACATTTCGGAACGGAAACGGGCTGAGGAAGCGTTGCGTGATTCCGAAGAGCTTGAGCGAGGCATGCTGGAGGCGGCTACCACGGGGATATATTTTTTACAGGATGGAAAATTTTTGTATGTTAACCGTCTTTTCGAAGAGCTATCCGGTTATACATGTGATGAGTTGCTAGGGAGGCATTCTCTGGATTACGTCCATCCTGATGACAGAGAGACAGTCAGAACAAAAGCTATTGAGGTGCTGAAAGGACAGTGTAGTTCTCCTTACGAGTTCAGGTTAATGAGGAAAGACGCTGGCATAGTCTGGGTATTAGACAGGGTAGCGTCTATTCAGTACAAAGGAAAGAGATCGGTTCTAGGCACTCTTATGGATATAACAGAGCGCAAGCATGCGGAAGAGGAAGTGGGTCGCTACACCAAGCAACTCGAGACTCTCTTCAATATCGGAACTGCGGTAAGTCAGACACTGAATCTGGAAGATTTGCTTGTCAATGTATTAGACAAGGTATTGGCAGTAACGGGTGTTGAGGTAACAGGGATATTTTTGTTCGACGAGAAAACTAGAGAGTTGGTGCTCAGGGCTCATCGCGGGATGTCACCATCGTTTATGAATGACATAAGGGTATTGGGCAAAGGGGATGATGTTCTCAGGCAGGTGCTTCAAACAGGGAAGCCTCTATTGGTAGAGAATGTATCAACAGACCAAAGATTTAATCATCCTGGTGAGTGGAAGGAGTGTGTTCAATCCTTTGCCGCTCTGCCGATAATGGCGAAGGAGCGAATCCTGGGCGTGATGGGAATTGGCAGCTACGATCATCGTGAGTTCCCGGAATGGGAGGTACGCATGTTGAGCACCATTGCCAATCAGATAGGTATGGCCATTGAGAATGCTCAACTATATGAGCATGCCCTGGAACTCGCTTTTACTGATGGTCTGACAGGCCTCTACAATCGACGGTATCTCATGGATCAGATAGAACGTGAATTTATTCGTGCCCAAAGAAGCAAAGTCCCTCTTTCACTCATAATGATTGACTTGGATGAACTTAAGAAGATAAACGACCGCTTTGGCCATCATGTAGGTGATGGTTTCCTAAAGGAAGTAGCCAGGACAGTCAGGGTAAACACACGTGCCTCTGATGTTGCAGCGAGGTGGGGAGGGGATGAATTCATGCTCCTGGCGCCTGGGACCGATAGCAAAGGCGCCAGTAACATCGCAGAAAGAATTAGAGCACAGGTAGAACACTGTACGATAAGGTTGGAAGGTGCCCAGGTTGGAATAACTATAAGCGCTGGCATAGTTTCATGTCCAACTCATGCGTCGGTAGTGACGGAGCTATTGAAGGAAGTCGATGAGGCTATGTATAACGCGAAAAGAGGGGGGAAAAACCGGTCGGCCGTGTTTTCACCTTAGAAAGGTGTAGTGAGAGCTTGAACATTGATGAACTTTTACGCTTAATGGTAGAAAGAGGGGCTTCAGACTTACATTTGAGAGTGCCGAGCCCACCGGTGCTTCGCATGGATGGTGCCCTGCTACCTTTGGAGGAACTGCAAAATATCACTCCCCAGTTCATGAAGGAATCGCTCGAGCATATAACTACAGAAAGGCAGAGGGAGAGATTCTACAATGAGCTGGAACTGGACATGCCATTTAGCATAGCTGGTTTGGCTAGATTCAGGGTCAATGCCTTCTTTCAGCGAGGGACTATCAGCATTGCTATTCGACAGGTACCGCTGAAAATCCCCACTATAGATCAACTAGGATTGCCTCCTGTGTGCAAGATTCTGGCAGTCAAGACTAAGGGCCTAGTTCTGGTAACCGGTCCTACAGGAATGGGTAAGTCTACCACATTGGCTGCCATGATTGATTATCTAAATAAGAACGATAGACGGAATGTGATTACCATTGAGGACCCCATTGAGTTCCTTCATCACAACGAAAAGTGCCTTATTGCCCAGAGAGACCTGGGAGATGATACCAAAGCCTTCGCTACCGCTCTAAAACACGCCCTGCGCCAAGACCCAGATGTCATACTCGTAGGTGAGATGCGCGATTTGGAGACGATATCTACAGCGATCACTGCTGCAGAGACCGGGCACTTGGTCATGAGCACACTGCATACAGCGAGCGCTCCTCAGACCATTGACCGCATAATCGACGTTTTCCCTGCTCATCAGCAACCTCAGATTCGATTCCAGCTTTCGATGGTATTGGAAGGTGTACTTTCACAATTCCTCCTGCCCAGAGCTGGAGGCAAGGGGAGAGTGGCTGCTTTCGAAATCATGGTAGCCACTGATGCTGTAAGAAACCTCATTCGAGACGCCAGGACTGAGCAACTTCCCACCTACCTGCAGACCGGGAAGCAGTTCGGCATGCAGACCATGGATCAGGCGCTACAGGAGTTAGTGAAGTCCGGGACGGTAACCCTTGAGGATGCGCTGCTCCGCTGTAGCAAACCTGACGAGTTGAGACGTATTCGCGGATAGAGGCTCACTTTACCCGCTGATTTCAGTATCGCAATAGCAGCGGACGGTCTCAGCCAGGCCTTGGTCAAAGGGTATAGATGGTCCCCAGCCCAACCCGCGCCTCAGTTTGGCACTGTCTATCGCATAGCGCCGATCATGGCCAGGGCGGTCTTTCACAGATGTCAGCAGGGACTCAGGCTTGCCCAGGATTTGCAGGATCTTCCTGGCCAGGTCTATGTTGGCCCACTCGTTGTCAGCACCTATGTTGTAGACCTCATCTATTTCGCCCTGGTGCATGATTAAATCTATTGCGCGGCAGTGGTCAAGTACGTGTATCCAGTCCCGTATATAGAGGCCGTCGCCATAAATGGGCACGGGCTGATTGTGTAGAGCGCTCAGTATGACAGTAGGGATGAATTTCTCTGGGTGCTGCTTGGGACCATAGTTGTTGCTGCAGCGTGAGATAACTACCGGCAGCCCGTAGGTATGGTGGTAAGCTCGAGCCAGAAGGTCAGCGGAGGTTTTGCTGGCGGAGTAGGGGGAGTTGGGGCGGAGGGGGGAGCTTTCACTAAACCTCTTCTTGGTGCCCAGCCTGAGGGCCCCGTAGACCTCGTCTGTGGAAATCTGGTAGAAGAGTTTCGCCTTATGGCGCAGGGCCGCATCTAGCAATACCTGGGTCCCCAGGACGTTGGTGCTAATGAACACCTGGGGTTCGAGAATGCTCCTATCGACGTGAGACTCGGCGGCAAAGTTAATCACTGCGTCAATGCCAGCCATCAGTTTGTCTACTAGCTTTCCGTCTTCGATTCTCCCTTGGATAAACTTGTGCCTGGGGTTGTTCTTAACCTCTTTAAGGTTATCCAGATTGCCGGCATAGGTGAGAGCATCGAGGTTCACCACCTCGTAATCATGGTACTTCTCCAGGATATACTGAACGAAGTTGGAGCCGATGAAACCCGCGCCGCCGGTGACAAGCAATTTCATTGCTTTGCCTTTTCTTTCCTTTGCGACAAATACTCAGCAAGCGCTTCCTTCCACGAAGGCATTCGCCTGCCAATGACCTCTTTAAGAGGGAAGGGATCGAGAACGCTGTTTGACGGCCTCCTGGCCGGCCTGGGGAACTGCTCAGAGGTTACGGGCAGGACTTCTGTGCTTATGCTTGAGAGGCGGAATATCTCTTTCGTGAAATCGAACCAGGTGGTCGGCTCGGAGTTCGTTACGTGATAAATCCCATATCGATCTGTCTCGATGAGGTCGACAGTCGCCTCAGCCAGATGGCGCGTCCAGGTAGGGCATCCTCTCTGGTCGGTGACTACTGATACCTGCTTCTGCTTCCGTCCGAGTTCCAGCATAGTCTCGATAAAGTTCTTGCCCTGGAGCCCAAAGAGCCAACTGGTGCGAATAAGGTAGAACTTGCTCAGAAGCCAGAGGATATACTTTTCGCCCAGCAGCTTGGAGCGTCCGTAAGAATTTATAGGGTTAGTTTTATCATATATAGTGTACGGGCCTTGTTTAGTGCCGTCAAAAACGTAGTCAGTGCTGAAGTGGACCAGAGGGATATCACATTCTTGACATAAAGTGCAAAGATTCTGCACACCTAAGCCGTTCACTATAAGTGCCTGATGCTCCTGTTTTTCGGCTTCGTCCACGTTGGTGTAAGCAGCGCAGTTTATAATAAGCTCAGGCACAAGCTCACGCACAACATCTTTAACAATAGTTAGGTTGGTGATATCAAGCTCGTATTCAGGTGGGGCAAGGACTTCATAGTCCCTTTTAATGAGCAGGGGAATGAGGTCTTTTGCCAGCATGCCAGCAGAGCCAGTTACAAGTGCCTTCATTCCATCTCTATCTCTCAATTGTTGGAATTGGGAGGTCGTCACAAAGTCAGCCCCGAAGTTACCTGCGGTTTCTTATCTTAAACCGCGCGCTAGCGGGTGTCGATAGTCTGATTGAAAATAATAGCAGGGCTGGACAGAAATCTAAATACCAGATACGCTTAAGTCTACTTACCATCTGGGAGACTGGCTCCTAATACTTTGGCACTTCCTTTGGGAATTGCCCCCTGCTTTTCCATCGACAGTAATAAATTAACGGTTTTTTCTTCCGCGATGCCCAGTCCCTCAGCTAGCTGGGAGAGGCTTCCTCCGATTCCATGTAACTTCAGATATTCGAGCAGCATGGTCTCGTCTTTGGCAGCCGGTGCCCTCTCTCTTCTTCTCTTGCTCACAATAGAGACAGCGGTGAGTGCCAACCCTATAACGATGAGAGCCAGCATCAGTGCCAGCCAGACGGGTGCACTTATAAGATAGGCTATGCAGAAGATAGCCAAAAACATTATCAGAATAACAAACCATAGCTTATCGAGTGCCAGCACCATTGATAGCCTCCGCAGACAAAAAACTTGACGAAATAATTAGATATAATCTATTACTATATTACATAAACAGTGCAATACGAGTCAAGCTTGTAAAGCCACGAGCCTGACAAGGGGGGTTGAATAAATGGTAAGTATGTGGTAACTTTATCCCCAATGGTGTGGTTCAGGCCAGAACTATGCCAGCGCCCAAATGTCGCTAGCAAAGTCGAGCATGTTGGAGCTAATATCGGTTTGATAATATTATGAGACTTTCAACACACGCCAAATATGGTTTGTCCTTATTCGCAGTTTTCCTAATTGCCCTGTTTCTGCGAGTATATTTCTCCTACCACAATGTCTTCCCCGGCGGCTGGGTCAATTATCAGGAGAATGACGCCTGGTATCATATGAGGAATGTGGGAAACCTGGTTCATCATTTCCCACACCTGAGCCTGATTGACCCTTATGCTTTGTATCCCGGCGGTCAGCCGGTACGTGCCTCCCCATTCTTCGAACTGTTTTTAGGCTTCTTTGTTTGGATTATCGGGCTGGGTTCCCCATCGAGTCAAGTTACAGGGACGGTGGGCGCCTACTTCCCAGCGGTTCTGGGTGCACTGGTAACAGTGCCGGTGTATTTCATAGGTAAAGAGCTATTCAACAAGAAAGTCGGACTTCTTGCCGCTGCTCTCGTTGCCATACTGCCCGGCCAGTTCCTCTGGCGTACTATGCTGGGATATCCCGATCAGCATGTAGTTGAAACCCTGTTCAGCGCAGTTGCCATGTTGTTCCTGATACTGGCGGTCAAAAGCGCTAGACAGAAGGAGCTTTCGTTCAAAAGTTTATGGACCAGGGATTGGAGCAGCCTGAGAAAGCCCTTACTCTACGCTCTGCTGGGCGGGATAGTCTTTGGATGTTATCTAATTACCTGGATAGGCGGAGCGATTTTCATATTCATTATCTTCGTTTACGTCGTAATCCAATACATAATAGACCACCTGAGAGGCAGGTCAACCGACTATCTCTGCATAGTGGGCGTACCGTTATTCCTAGTAGCCTTGTTTATCCTAATACCCACCTTAGCCACATATTCAGGTGCAGGTCTCCAAGTTAAATCACTGCTAATCGGACTTTTGGCATTTTTGGCAATGAGCGCTCTTTCGCGTCTATTCGTCAGCAGAAACGTAAAGCGGGTATATTACCTGCTGGCCTTGGTGGCGTTGGGGGGCATAGGTGTGGGCATCTTTTACCTTGTAGACGCCTCCTTGTTCCACTCGATGATAAACAGGTTTAGTGTATTCTCCCCTGTGGGAGGCTTGCTCACAGTCGCCGAGGCCCAGAGGCTCTCTTTATCATTGGCATGGGAGATGTTCACCACAGATTTCTATTTGGCCTTGATATCCCTGGTATTAGTAATCTACCTTGTAATAAAGGAGGAAAACCCGGCCAGGACGCTACTCATTATCTGGAGCCTGATAATGCTGGTAGCCACGTTCGGGCAAAACCGCTTCGCCTATTATTTTGCGGTTAATGTTGCGCTCCTTACAGCATATCTTCCTTGGAGAGCACTTAGTTTTGTAGGCTTTTGGAAAACCTCCGCAGAGACCCCAAAGCAAGAAGGAATCAAGGGTGGGAAGGTTGAGAGAGAGAGGGAGAAGGCTAAGCTAACCAAAAAATCGAAACGCAAGCAGGCGAAGGGTCGAAGGGAAGCAAGGAGAGGCCTTGTTACAGAACATCGTGGTACGACATATGCCTACAGCATCATAGCCATAGTAATCGTGTTTTTCCTGATATTCTATCCCAATATTGGTCCAGCGATCGACCGCGTTAGCGCAAATACAGGCGTGCCGCCGGATTGGCATGAAGCTCTTGTCTGGATGGGGCAAAACACTCCGGACCCCTTCCAGAACCCAGATTTCTATAATGCACTCTACCAGAGCCCCCCCAGCGGCCAGGCCTATAGTTACCCTGCCTCAGCATATGGCGTGATGAGCTGGTGGGACTATGGCTACTGGATTACCTCCATTGCTCACCGCATACCAAACGCCAGCCCGAATGGTCAGAACGGCGCGAGAAATGCTGGTTTGTTCTTCACTGCTCAGGACGAGTCCTCGGCAAATCAGATACTTGATAGCTTGGGCTCCAAGTACGTAATTATCGATAGTTCCATGGTTATTGGGAAATTCTATGCCATGGCTGTCTGGGCAGGCAAGAACCAATCTCAATTTTTTGATGTATTCTATCAGAGTACCCAGGCAGGGACGCTTCAAGCGGTCATGTATTACTTCCCTGAATATTACCAGTCCATGTCCACTCGATTATACCTCTTCGGAGGTCAAGGATGGGTTCCTCAACAGATCACGGCAATCTCCTGGAAGCAGGAGCAGTTGACGAGCACCAATGGCAGCACCTTCCAGGCGAAGGTTGTCACTGATCAACAGTCATTTACAAGTTATGATACTGCCAAGGCGTTCATAGATACGCACTCAAACTATCAGATAGTGAGTTCGAATCCGCTTGTCAGCCCTGTCCCGCTTCAGAAATTGCAGCACTATGAGCTGATTCACCAATCGCCAACTATAGTTGCCAGTCAGCAGTCAGGAAATATTTCTCAAGTTGAGATATTCCAATATTCCCCTTAAATAATGTTTGCCATAGCATCTTTGAAACGACGAGATGTCCTGTCCGAAGCGAATCTCCTGTTTGTCAAATCAACTACCCTATGCTACACTAGGTCTAGCTTGCAGGAACAATCTTTTTAAGGAAAGCCAATTATGAAAAAGGAGCTATCAGGCACAGGACACGCACTGCACGAGCCTAAGATTGTAGCTGCAATTCCATGTTTTAACGAGGAGCGTCACATTGGAAGCGTAGTGTTGAAGACAAAGAAACTTGTCAGTAACGTGGTAGTCATTGATGACGGCTCCATAGATGATACTGCAGAAGTGGCTGCTGAGGCAGGGGCGACCGTTTACCAGCATAGACAGAATCGGGGTTATGGGGTTGCTATCCGCAGTGCGCTGTCCAAAGGGAGAGAATTTGAAGCGGATGTGCTTGTAATTCTTGATGGTGACGGACAACACGACCCGAGAGATATACCTAAACTGGTAAAACCTGTTCTTGATGGCGAGGCAGATATTGTAATAGGCTCTCGATTCCTGGGAGGGGTCAATAAGCCACCCTTTTTCCGCCGTCAGGGCCAACGTGTGCTAACTGCTTTTACTAACCTAGGATCTGGACAGAAGGTTACCGATTCCCAGAGCGGGTTCAGGGCATACTCCGCCAAAGCTCTTAAGGAATTGGACCTATGTGAAAGCGGCATGTCAGTAGGTTCCGAGATGCAATTTGCTATAAGCAAAGCTGGCCTCAGGGTTACCGAAGTGCCGATAGAGGTTTCTTACAGCGGTGAGTCTAAGAGGAGTCCTCTGGGGCACGGTCTAAGTGTTTTGAGCAGGGTTCTGGTGTTGTTTAGCCTTAGACAGCCGCTGCTGTTGTTTGGATTGCCTGGGCTTGCACTCCTGGTAGCCGGCCTAGTGTTAGGTGCAGGCGTATTGGCTGGATACAGTGACACTCACGAGTTGGCTGTCGGAAAGGCACTGGGTACAATTTTGCTTTGCCTGGCAGGACTACTGGCAATATTCGCGGCGCTCATGCTACAGGCTATGAAAGAACTGGTCCGTGGTGAGACTGCTCAGCTTGTTAAGGAAGTGAAGAGTAATCAACCTAGTAAGTAAAAGCGGTATGGAAGAAGTTAAGCCCTCAAATCAGCATAACCGTTCTCGTCCACATTTTGTTGAATACCAGCGTCAGTTCGGCGAGCCGTGGGCTCTGACTCATTTCGCTGGAATCAAGCCTACCCTGAATACATTAACATGAGGATACTGATAACCTCAATAGTAGACTTGAAAAAAGGCCCTCATACGCGACTTCATGAGTTCATAAGGTATCTCAGAAAGAGGCACGACGTTGTTGTCTTCAGCGTAAGCGATTGGTGGAAAGCCGGGCAGACAAATACCAAGCTATATACTCAGGGACTTGAGGACGTCACAGACGGTATCCGTACAGAATACTTCACCCAACAGAAAATCAGCCCGATCCTTCAGGAGGTCGTGTCAGCCATCTCTGTGTGCAGGCTGCTAGAAGCAATGGATTACCGTGGACTAGATGTTCATCTTAACTATAACAGCTTGATCTCTGGATACTTTGTTGCTAGAAGATTGCGCGCTATAGGTGTTAATACTGTTTATGACATTGCTGACAACTTGCCTCAGATGATTGGGGTGTCGCCTCAGATACCTTGGATCGCGAGACCTGTGGGTAAATTCGTTGGTAAGATAATGCTTACCAAGAACATAGGGATTGCCAGTAGAGTATCCTTCGTAGATACAAATATCCAGGCTTTATATCCAGCCCCACCATATAAAGCGGTCGTTATTCGTAACGGCGTTGATGTCGAACTCTTTTCTCCGCGCCAATCGCAGACCCTGAGAGAAAAACTGGGCATCGGGAACGACTTTGTAGTGGGCTTTGTAGGCACAATGAGAGAATGGGTCGAGTTCGAGCCAGTTTTTGCAGCTGTCAGCCGATTAAGTGCTGAGCACCCTGATATCCGAATATTAATCGTGGGGGAAGAGGGTGGTTTGGACAAAATTAAGCACTCGGCGCAAAAATTTGGGGTTCTGGATAAGACGATCTTCACAGGCACTGCGCCCTATAGGCTGGTGCCGGAATATATTTCCTGCATGGATGTCTGCCTGATCCCCTTTGCTAAACATAAAGGTATGGATGCCGGAGAGGAGGGATACTGCCCGCTTAAACTGGCTGAGTACCTGGCCTGCGAGAAGCCGGTTATTTCAACTCAAAAAACGAGCATGCCCGAAGGCATTGTAGCATATGCTTCTACTGCAGAAGAGTATTATGATAGAATACTCATGTTGTATAACAACCCACAACTCAGGTCTGAAATGGGATTGCAGGGAAGGAAAATTATCCAGAGTTCTTATACCTGGTCGAATAGTGCGTCTATGCTAGAACAGGTGCTGATGGAAGCAGCGTCTTAGATTATGCCTTTTATGGAGCAGAGTATGTCATCAGGGAAGAAGGTCAATATAGGAATAGTAGGCCTGGGCTATTGGGGCCCGAATCTTGTGAGGAACTTCAGTGAAGTTAATAACTGCTATGTGGCTATGGCTTGTGATTCAGATGAGGGAAGACTTAAACCCATTAAAAGGAGATATCCCTACATCGAAGTCACAGCGAGGTATGATGATCTAGTAGGCTCTAAAGATATAGATGCAATTGCCATAGCAACCCCCGTTGTATCTCACTATGACCTGGCTAAGCGGGCCCTCGAAGAAGGTAAACACGTATTGGTGGAAAAACCGCTTTGCGCGAAAGTCAAAGAGGCAGAAGTCCTGATTAAAGTCGCCCAGAGCCGTGGCAAAATACTAATGGTAGATCATACCTTCCTTTACACCGGCAGTGTAAGAAAGGCAGAAGAGCTAGTCTCAAGGGGTGAACTTGGCGAATTGTACTATTTTGATTCGGTGAGGATTAATCTGGGGCTATTCAGGCCCGATGTAAATGTCATCTGGGACCTGGCTCCTCACGATCTCTCCATCGCTCAATTCCTGATAAAAGAAGAGCCGGTCAGTGTGTCGGTACTGGGCCGGGATTTCAAAAATAACAAAATCGCCTGCATCGCGTATATGACCCTGAGATATAAGAGTGGTATCATAGCCCATATCCACGTGAGCTGGCTGTCTCCGGTTAAAATAAGACGGATCATCATAGGTGGAAGCAAGAAGATGATTATCTATGATGATGTAGAGCCGACCGAGAAGATTAAGGTCTACGATAGTGGCATCGAGTTTGACTACGATAAGGAAAATCCTCTTCAGCCTACCTACAGGCTGGGGGATATAAATCTGCCAAGGCTGAACCAAAGGGAAGCTCTATTGGTGGAAGCAGAGCACTTCGTGGATTGTATTTTAAAAGGCAAAAAACCTTTGACAGATGCAACTTTCGGTCTGGACGTTGTCAAGGTCCTCGAGGCGAGCGACACCTCCCTTAGAGAAGGTGGAAGAGAGGTAATGCTGAGCAGTGATTAGAGAAGACGTCAAACTGGGGAAAGACGTTATAATATATCATCCTGAGCTAGTAAATTTATACGGCTGTGAGATTGGCGATAATACGAAGATAGGGGCATTTGTCGAGATCAGAAAGCGGGTCAAGATTGGCAAGAACTGCAAGATTCAAGCTTTCGCCTTCATTCCCGAGGGGGTAACTGTGGAGGACGAAGTGTTCATCGGGCCCCATGTTTGTTTTATAAACGATAGATTCCCCCGTGCTACCATTGCCGGGAAACTTCAGAGGGAGGCAGATTGGAAGCTCGAAGAGACCTTTGTCCAGAAGGGTGCCAGCGTAGGCGCAAATGCCACTATCCTATGCGGCCTGACTATAGGAAGGAATGCTATGGTGGCTGCCGGAAGTGTAGTTATCAAGGATGTGCCAGACAATGCCGTAGTCATGGGTAATCCTGCCAGAATCGTGAAAAGGATTGAGGGATCCGATATTGGATAGACCAACTTTACCACTCGTTGACTTAAGAAGGCAATACGCTTCGATCAAAACCGAGATAGACGAAAAAATAAGCGGTGTTCTAAAGAGCACCGCTTTTATCCTTGGCTCCGAGGTCAAGGAATTCGAAAAGGAGTTTGCAGCTTTCTGCAGCGTAGGGCTGTCTGTCGGTGTGAACTCCGGAACTGACGCTCTGTCTCTAGCATTGCTGGCGCTGGGCGTCGGGGAAGGGGATGAGGTCATAACCAGCCCGAATACCTTTATAGCTACCGCTGCAGCCATTTCTCATGTGGGTGCCCGGCCTGTTCTTGTGGATGTTGACCCCGAGTCATACAACATCGACGTATCGCAGATTGAAAAAGGAATCACAGGCAAGACGCGAGCAATAATCCCTGTGCATCTCTACGGGCAGCCATCAGAGATGGATGCCACTCTACAAATTGCCAAAAACCATAACATGAAGGTTGTCGAGGATGCCTGCCAGGCTCACGGTGGTGAATATAGAGGTCGAAGAGTCGGCTCCCTTGGCGATATCTCGGCATTCAGCTTTTACCCTGGGAAAAACCTTGGTGCTTACGGAGACGGCGGAGCAGTGGTGACAGACAAAAACGAGTTGGCAGGACGTATCAGACTGCTTCGAGATCACGGTTCACCAAAGAAGTACTATCATGACGTCATTGGCTATAATTCACGTCTGGATGAAATTCAAGCCGCAGTATTGAGAGTGAAACTGCGATACCTGAATGTATGGAACGAGAAGAGACGGAGAAATGCCAGGCTTTACAGTGAGTATCTGAAAGATTTGGTAGATAAGGGCTTAGTTAGCACGCCAAAGGAAAAGAATTGGGCGAAGCATGTATATCACCTTTTTGTCATTCAAGTTGACGAACGATTGAGAGATAAACTGATCGAGCATTTGAATGCCCGAGGCATCGGGGCGCAGATTCATTATCCCATTCCGATACACCTACAGAAAGCATACAAGCACCTGGGTTACACAGAGGGTAGTTTTCCCGTATCTGAGAGACTAGTTAAGAGAATAATTAGCTTGCCCATGTTCCCCGAATTGGAGCAGCAAGAGATTGAGCATATCGCTCAGGAAATCAGAGCCTTCTTTAAGCAAATGCCTCCATCTCAAAACCATAGATGAAAACAATGCCCCTCAAATCAAAGCGAGTAGCTATTGTATTGGGTGCCAGGCATAACTTTTGGCTGGACCAGCGAGTGCAGCGGACAGCACGGGCGCTGGCATCCGGCGGTTACGAGATTCTTGCCTATACTCCTCGAGAATCAAGCGAAAACGAGCGCCCTATGGATGGGGTTGTCGCCAAATACATGAGCACTCCCGGCAGCGGCAATAAACTTTTCAGAAAACTCCTCTTAGACTACCTCCTGTACAATATTCCGGCAGCCCTCGACATGAGGAAAAACAGGGTACAGATATGCCATTGTAACGACTTTGATACTCTTCCTTGCGGAGTGCTCCTCAAACTGGTTACCCTTGGCAGAGCCAAGATAGTGTATGACTCCCATGAGGACTATCCTCTATTCGTGGAGGAGGGATATGGCAAACTGTTTGGAAAGCTGATTGGCTTTGCTGAGGCTATTCTCACAAGATTCTTTGTCGACAGAGCTATCACTGTCAACGAAACAATAAAAGCTAAATTTGAGAAAAGAGGTATCAGGTCTGAGGCCATATTCAACTGCCAGGAGCTACCCAATAACGATGGGATTGGTGCTGACTTGCCTCTCGGTAACAAGAACGGCGAGTTCTGGGTTGCCTACCAGGGTAATATCACTAAATTGAGAGGCTATGAGCAACTTGTGGAGGCTGCCGACATACTTGTAAATACAAGGAAAATCCAGAGGGTGAAATTCATAATAATTGGTAAGAGTGCGCCTGATGTGTCGTTCGGAGAGGATATTAAGAGACTGATAGACGATAAAGCATTGCCAGGTTATTTCCTGTTTACTGGGTTTGTCACCTATGATGTAATGATGCAGATGCTAAAACGTGCCGATGTGGGGCTGATATTGTTCCAGCCCACACCGAATAATATAGGAGGCTTGCCCAACAAGTTGTTTGAGAACCTGGCAGCCGGTATCCCGACCATAGCCAGCAATTTCCCTGAGATGGCCAGGATAATCAACGAGGAGAAATGCGGGTTGCTCGTAGACCCCACTAAACCTCAGGAGATCGCTGATGCTATAGAGTATCTTTACAGACACGAAAATATCAAATTGGAAATGGGGCGAAATGCACTAAAGGCGGCACAAGAGAAGTACAATTTTGGCCGGCAGGCTGAGAAATTGCTGAAGGTCTATGAGGGCATCTCCTAGATTCCAGCCATAATTGACGTTGGAGGAATGGCTAATTGAGGCTTTGCTTCATTGCAGACGGTGGCAGTATCCACACCCAGCGGTGGGTGAACTATTTCGCTGCTAGGGAACACGAAGTGCATCTAATTTCCTCTAGATTCACCGAGGGGTATGAGGGTTTTGATAGTAGAATCCGGATGCATCAACTGGCCAGCTTCCTTCCCAAGTTGTGGAAGGTATCGCGATACCTCAACGGCATCGTTTGGTCATTTCAAGTTAGAGCCTTGATAATACGAATAAAACCAGATATTGTGAATGCTCACTATGTTGGGGTTCCGGCCTATCTCGCTGCCGCCTCAGGCTTCCATCCGCTTGTACTGACGGCATGGGGCTCAGATATACTTATAGACCCAAAGCGAAATCCCATTTACAGATTTTTCACAAGAATCGCTCTAAGAAAAGCTGACTATATAATATGTGTTTCATCAGTACTTAAGGAAGAAGTAGCGCGTTTGGCCTCTATTGAAGACAAGATAAGGGTCATTCCCATGGGTGTTGACGCTCAGAAGTTTGGTCCTAAGGCGAAGAATAAGGTGCTGCTGGAGAGCCTTCACGTAGCTGACTCACCTGTGGTTATAAGCATTAGAAATCTCAAGCCTGTTTACAATGTCGAGACATTAATCCGAGCTATTCCCATGATTTTACAAGAAATCCCAAAGGCAAAGTTTATCATTGGCGGTGAAGGTCAACAGCGCAGTTTTTTGGAAAGTACAGCACGGGCTTTAGGTGTTTCTGATAGCGTGAGGTTTGTTGGCTGGATTCCGCATGGCGAGCTTCCTAAGTATCTTATTTCCTCCGATGTATATGTTTCCACATCGCTATCTGATAGCCTGGGGGTTAGCAATTTAGAGGCGATGGCCTGCGGGCTGCCTGTCGTGGTTGGTGACCTACCTGCCATTAGGGAATGGACAGTGGATGGAGATGACGGTTTTATATTCCCAGTTAAAGATCACCAGGCGCTAGCTAAGGCTGTGGTTCGTCTGCTTAAAGACGAAAATCTGCGGAGAAAAGTCGGCGAGGCTGCAAGAAAGGTAGTGACGGAGAGGGCTGAATACAGAGAACAGATGGCGAAGGTAGAAGCTGTATACCGAGAGTCGATATCATCAGATATATAAAACTTGCCTCTACACTACTTGTTTTCGTCGTTGGTGCTCTCTCCATAAATATTTCAACGCTTCTGGCCACTGAGCCAAGGATGTGGCTCTGAGTGTGTGCAAAACAACTAGCAGAATCTCCATTGTACGACGTCTTGCTAGCATTAAACGCCTCGTCATTTTCCTCCACCCCCCCCCATCTGTCCGTGTCGAGATAACAAGCATAATATGACTTGGGTTTTTGACATCCTCATTGGTAGACCATCTAGAATATCCCATAAAGATTTCACCAGCTCGCTAGCTGCAAGCCCATTTCTGACCGACTCTGGTAATACTAACTTATCCAGTGTCGGGACGTTTAAGTATTTCAGAGCACATGGCATCCTGTCTGTATACGGACGGGAAATACCAACCAGTACATCTATCGGCCTTAATGACCGGATAGCATGTTCCAAAGATTCATGACTGTCCGCACCAACGAACATCACTCCGTCAATGAACCCCGTGCATGGAGTCGAAAGCCCCACCAAAAGCACCATATGTCCTGTCTTTATCAGATTCCGAGCGAGTCTGACTGTTGCGTTGTCCTTACCAACAGACGATAAATACGTTCCTTCTTGGCAAATAATTACGACTTCCTGCTTTTTCCCTCGTGAAGTTACGCTGGTCTCTGGCAGAAGCAGCTTCTCAAATCGTTCTAAATAACGATGTAGTTCGTCAGCTTTCTGGTTCCCCTCCGATTTGAGTCGCCAATAATTAGCTTCGGCTATACTTGCTGCGGAGAACGCCTGATAATCGAACTTGCATCTCGGAAACTCACTGGCGGCGGCAACAGCTTTCCATAAAAAACCGAACGCAGTCCCTGAGTACTGGCAACTTACTTCCCTGGCCCAGCGCTGAACAGTCTGCTTCGTAGCAATTGCGCCCGAAGCGTCATCACCCCATGCCCATTCCATGATTCGTAGTATCAGGGCAGGATGTGGGCCAAGCATGTAAACAAAGCCTGAAGAGTCTGCAGCAACATCAAGGGCTTTGACAAGGGCTTTGCGCGCCATCCCAACATCGCCAAGATTAACGAGCGGGACTAGACGCGCAAAGGTATGTTCGTTGATAAAGTTTATTGCGGCCTTAGCAGAGTCAAAGCCGGTAGCCCTGGGAAACGTTTTGGTCTCTTGCAAGGCGTGTTGTCGCGTAGTGCAGGTTCGCCATGGAATAAACGTCGCCGGATAAAGTACCAAAAGCCGTAGCCACATATCATAATCCTGCCCATATCGTAACTCTTCGTTAAACATCCCAGCTCGAACCCAGGCGTCTCGCTGTACGCAAATACTGTTGCCATGAACAAAATTCAATCGCAGCATTTCAAGTACCTGCCACCTTTGGTCGCGTATTTTTCTCAGATAGGGATAGGTTATTAAGCCTGTGGTGTCATACAGATACTTGAAGTGTGAGTAAAAAAAGTAACAATCAGGATATTTGGCAATCCATTCACGATGTATCTCCAGTTTTTTCGTATCAAAGAGGTCATCGGAGCTTAGCCAGCAGATCCATCTTCCTCTAGCTTCTCGTAAACCTACATTCAGGGCCGAAGCAACTCCTCCATTCTCCTTATTGAAAGCTCGAAAACGGCTATCCTTTCGGCAATAGGCATCAATGACTTCTCCAGTGGAATCTGTAGAACCATCGTTAACCACGATAGCTTCCCAACCGGGATAAGTCTGCGCCAGGAGACTGTCAAGAGCCTGCCCCAGATATTGAGCCTGGTTATAGGTTGGCACTATAACGGTAAAAAAAGGGGCCTTTTCCATTGCTTATCCTGTCAGATAATCTAGTCTGGGCAGACTAACTACTGCTATTTAACTGTGGCCTATTGTCTACTGTTTATCATGAGCGTAACCGAGCACTATTTTGACCACTGTGTTACTCACGTGCTCTTCAAGGTATTCAGCAGGCACTCTCCAGTTGCACTTCTGGTCGAGAACAACACGAACACATTGAAGTATCATTTCGGAGTCAGCACCGCTGAGCATATTGCTGCCGCATTCTATCGTTTCTGGACGCTCGGTTACGTCACGAATGGTTACGTTTGCAACTCTAAAAATACAGCATTCCTCCTGAACGGTGCCGCTGTCGCTGAGCACGCAGAAGGCATTCCGCTCCAGAGCAATAAAGTCAAAGAAACCGAACGGTTCATGAAACTGTATCTTCTTATTGGCCGCTCTTACGCCAAAGCGCTGCATCCTGTTCTTGGTGCGCGGGTGCAGACTGCAAATGATGGGCATTTTATACTCTTTTTGAAGCAGTAGAAGCGCCTGAGTTAGGGACCGAAGACGGGCTTCTATATCTACGTTTTCTTCCCGGTGCATGGTAACCAGAAAATAGTTCCCTGGCTCGAGGCGGAGCTGTCTCAACATGTTTGATCCACGGATAGCAAAGTCGTAATGCTGGATTACCTCGAAAATAGGATTGCCAGTAACGTAAATACGATTACCCGCGATACCTTCGCGCAATAGATTGGCACGACTGCGCTCCGTATACGGCATCAGTATATCGCTGCTGTGATCAATGAGTCGCCGGTTCACCTCCTCGGGCACGCGGTCGTCGTAGCAGCGATTACCTGCCTCCATGTGATAGACTGGTATGCCCATCCTTTTGGCGACTATGGCTGCCAGAGAACTGTTGGTATCCCCCAGAACCAGCAAACGATCTGGCCTTTCGGTTCGAAGGACTTGCTCACCTGCTGTAATTATCTTGCCGATTTGCTCCCCAAAGGTATCACCGCGTACGCCTAAAAAGTAGTTCGGTTTCCGAACCCCTAGCTGCTGAAAGAAGATGTCGTTGAGATTCACATCGTAGTTCTGGCCGGTATGAACTAGCACGTGCTCAGACAGATTATCCAGCTTCTCAATTATCCGGCTCAAGCGTATGATTTCAGGTCGAGTACCCAGAATCGTCATTATTTTCATGCCAGCAGCTCTTCCTCGAACTCGGCCCTATCTTCGAGCATAAGTCGGTGTTCTTTCAGCAACTTCGTCAGTTGAGCCCTGGTTATTACATTGTCAGCCGAGCTATATTCTCCCTGTAGAGCGACCTCTCTCTTTGTTACAGTGCTCAGTTCAGGCAGCATTGGTTTTATTACATAGTAGTTCCCCCGCTCCCCGGTGCGATGTGCTTCCTCTTCCGATACCAGAATCTCATGTATCTTTTCACCGGGCCGGATGCCGATAATTGATGTTTTGATAGGGCGATTTCCAATAAGCACATCTGCAATATCCGTGACTTTTGCCGACGGCACCCGGGGGATAAAGGTCTCGCCTCTTTGGGCCTCGCGTAAGGCGGCGAAAATTGTGTCTACTGCCTTATCGAGACTCAACAGAAATCGTGTCATATCCGCAGTGGTGATAGTAACAGGACCTCCGTTGCGAATCTGCTCATGGAAAAGTGGAATAACCGAGCCCCGTGATGCCAGGACATTGCCGTAACGCACACAGATGAAACGTGTATCGGAGCAATCCATGTTGGCTTTAACAAAAACGCGTTCCTGGATTGCCTTGGTCATGCCCATGACATTCACCGGTTTGCATGCCTTGTCAGTGGAAATGCCCACTACCGTTTCAACAGGCAGCTTGTTCTCCCGAATAGCCTGCACTATATTCGCCGGGCCTATGATGTTGGTCTGCACCGCCTCGAAAGGGAAATATTCACAGGAGGGCACCTGCTTGAGCGCAGCAGCATTGAACACCACATCCGCAGTGCACAACGCTGCACTGATGCTGTGGTAATCGCGCACATCCCCGATCTGGAACCGTAATAGTTGCTCAAAATTATGATAGATCACTTCGTCGGTGGCCGTTCTGAGATGCTGATAGGCGAGCCTCATGGCATGCTGCTTGGCCTCGTCACGTGAGAAGACCAGGATGCTCCTGGGCCTCCCCAGCTCTCCTGACAGCAAGCGCCTCACAAGTACCTTGCCCAGCGAGCCGGTGCCTCCTGTAACCACGATTCTCTTGTCGGTTAACATGGCAGCCTCCTGAGTTCCGAATATGATGTGTGGTCTTTGTACATCTGCTCAATCATATCACGCCAGGAAGGGGGAACAAAATCGGTCGCCCGACAGAACCGGTCTGCATTCAAACTCCGGTCAACGACAACTGTATCGTCAGGCCTAATTTCTATATGCAAATCATATACTTTCTTCACCAGGGTTAGAAGGTCGAACTTGCTGATGGGTTCCGACGCCACATGCCAGATTCCCTGCAGGTTCTTATTTTCTGTGATTATCTTAGCAATAATATCAGCGAGGGCATTGGTGGTAAACCCGGTGAAAATTGAACGTTTATAGCCGTTGACTGTCTTACCTTCCTGGCTGAGGAACCATTCAATCAGACCGTGAGAGGTCTCAAGCTCACGTCCTATCATCGAAGTCCTAATAGTTAAGCAGCCTTCGCCGCTGACCTCGCCCAGGAACTTGGTTCTCCCGTAGAGGTCCTCTGCGTCCGATAAATCGTCCTCGTTATAATTTCCCTTATGTCCTGAGAAAACGCAATCGGTGCTGATATGGATGAGCCGGACACCTGTGGAACGGCATAACCGCGCCAGACGGTGCGGGAAGAGAGAATTCACCTCGATACTGACCAGCGGGTCTTTAGCTGCCTCGGTCTGTTTCACTATGCCGATACAGTTTACCACGACTGCCGGTCTTACCCTATCAATAGCTCGAGTAACGCTATTGAAATCCTCAGCGGACACATTGTCCGCTGCACGAGCTAGTGTAAAGATGCCGTATCGCTTGCAGGAATCAAAATCCCGACGCACAGTCACATACGCATCAAACCGCTCTGCACAGACTTGCCAGAGCTTATGGCCCAGCATTCCGGAGCCGCCAAGGATCAGAATTTTCATCCTCTTATTTTCATCCTTAGGCATTACCAATCAGGTTCTAAAATTTGTTTCTCATAGTGAAGCAAGCGGATAGCCTTTATTATCTTTCCTGTGCTAACAAGACCTCCCAATCATTATTGACACTATTATTTCCTGCTTCTTTTACTTCTCCTTAGAAAGTACCAGATTGACCTCAAGACACCGTACATTCTTGCGGGAAGTATTCTCTTCATAGCCACCACAAAGTTGGCAAATGTGAGTTTCCTTAACCAACTCTCCCAAAGGCGCACACCTACCATTTCAATCCCTGACAAAGCAAGGTATTGGTTTTCCCCGTCCATTTTTAGAATTACCGACATAACCGACTGTGCTTGCCAAGTCAATGTCTTTTCCTGCTGTGTACATGCAATATGGTCCGACGCCATGCCTTTTGAACTTGGTTCGTCCATTTCCCCTTCTTTGCAGTGATAAACGATAGAATCCATTGCTGTTACGTGTTTCACACCAACCTTTCGGAGCTTCCTAAAAAACATCTCATCGCCGGTGGCAACAACATCAAGGAAGGAACTTCCCGCGACATTTCCTTCCGGGTACAAGCCGACTCGAACGGCCAGACTTTTATAAAAAGCGCAAGGCATATATGCTCCACCAATTTGTAAGCCTGTCATCTTTGCTAGTTCGGAGAATCTGAGAAATGTTTCTTTATCGAAATTGTCTGGATGTGACCCGAATTCACAATGATAAGCACTGGGGAATACATGACCATATTTAGGATTTATGCATTCAACAAGTTTAGAGCATACTATTGTCTTTAAGCTTAAGTACTTCAACAAATTTTCCAGCCAATCTGGCGAAAAATAGTTGTCACTGTTGACTAAGACTACAACATTACCTGCAGCGTTCTCGATGGCCTTGTTGTATCCTCTATAGACACGAAACATGTATGCAGGTGACCCGTAACCCATTTTGAAAAGTTCGTCTTCAGTTTTTGCGGGATTATGATTAACATAGTGTTTGTAGCCTTTGCTCTGTAAATGTTGTACCAAGTCCTCTGTGGGATCATTTGCGATGAAGTAGAACTCTGCTTCACCTCGCTTTAATTGAGGAGTGAATTCATGTATAGATTCATGAACCCAATCAGCATACCTTTTGGATTTGTAGATAAGTGATGCAATCGATACGGTCACCATGTCACGCCTTTTCTCTCCAGATAATTGGTCCATAATTTTTTTGTTGACTTGCGGTCCCAGTTTAGCCTGAATACATCATCTCTTGGATTGTTTGATGGAACAAAGTCTTTCTGCATATTATCCAGTATCTTCATAGGTAAATTACAGGCCATTGCCTCCCACTCGACCATATAGAAAGGACGCAACATGCTGGAACACAGGAAAAAGTCAGCCGAATTCATAAGTTCACACAGTGTTTGTTGCTTTACCTTAGTGAAATTGCTTGCTCCTGGGAAGAATCCTGCTTCCGCTTCCCATTTCCAGACAATAATCCAGTAAATATCGGGATTTGAGTTGGCATATGCAGTTAGCTTGTCGAATCCTTTCATTCTGTGGGTTGTGCCGCACCAAATACCTACGGTTTTATCTTTGGGAATATTGTATTTGTCTCGTAAGCTAGTTTTTTCCGGCAGAGGCTTAAATAAGTCAGTATTCACGCCGATGGGCAACACATCAATGGCACCAAATTGCTCGTAAAATGGAATCATGAGATGGCTAGCAACAGTTTTATATGTGCTGAATCTCGCGCACTCGTACACTTTTGCAATACGGGAATCCCACTGATTTGACTTAAGTTGCTCTTTCATTTCAGGGTAAAGCTCCCAAAGTAAACCTATACTCTTCCCACCACGATTTACGAATCCTAATGTCGAATATTGCAATACCGCATCTTCGTTTCGTAACCGTGCTGAGACTCCGAACGAAGCTGAGGGGAACTCTCTCTTGAACCATGTCCAAAAGGTATCTTCGCCTAACCCGCTAACGACTTCTGGGTTCAAATATATCATGATTTCATTTCCCAAATAGATATGCCAGATCGTTCAACATTAAGTAGCGCGTCTCAGCAGTCGGTGCCTGAGATAGCCTGGGCCAGCCTTGATTATCTCTCTGGTCTTCTTTATCTCCTCGGGCTGGTAGAACCTCAATAAGTATAGCACAACCGGGAAGGTAAGCAGAGCCAGCAGTTTAAACACCGCCACTATCACGTAAGAGTGCACCACAGAATAGGTATCTGTTATGAAAAAACTTCCCCCGAAAACAACTCCAAAGGCGATGCATATCTTGGCGACCCTGCCCCATTCGTAGGTGACCGCGTAAAACTTTCGCGATACCACAAAGAAGAGTGCCGCCATCGCCAGATATGAGATGAGCGTAGCCCAGGCCGCTCCCATCATGCCGTATCCTGGAATCAGCAGGTAGTTCAAGCCCAGATTCAAGATGGCGGAGACCGCGACGCAAAGCGCTGAATAACTGGTCTTCGCCATCAGTCCGAATCCCATTCCCAGAATCGAAGAGCAGCCGTATAGGACATACGACAGTGCAATCAAGGGGATAACCTTGTAGGCAGCGTGGAAGGCAGGCGTTGCCATTATCGCCAGGACTTCACGGGAGAGAACAGAGAGAGCTAAGGCTGCGAGCATCGCCACCAGTACAAAGTAGGTGAAGGTGCGCGAATAGAACCGTTTGGCAGTCTTTTCTTTAAAAATCGAGTATGCAAAAGGCGACCAGGCAGCGAGGAAAGGTCCCACGATTAGGGAACTGATTACCAGGCCAAAGCTGTAGCCCAGGGAATAAAGCCCGAGTTGCTGAGGCGTGGACAAAAACTGGAGGAAATATCTGTCGGCAAGGGTCAATATCCAGGCGCTGAGCCCTGCGGGGACCAGCGGCAGCCCGAATGCCAGCATTCTCTTCAACTCATCGCCGGAGAAATGGAAGCCAGCACTCCTCATCAGGGTGGCTAGCAGAGATACATAGATAACGGCGGAAGCTATCAAAGTCGCTTCCAGAATGCCTAGCACGCTCCTATGTAGGATCACCACAAACGCAATATTTAGGGTAATGCTTATTATAACCTGGGAAACAGTGGCTAGGGCGTACCTGGTGGGCTGCTGCCTGGCCTGGAGCACCGCCAGCCCTATGGCAACGCCTGTGTTACAGAAAAGGGTGAGAAAGATAACGCGAAAGTGAGAAGTATATTCGCTTGAGTGGAATAGAAGCGAGGAGAAGCTGCCCGACAACGCTATGAGAAGCAGGGTGAGCACTGCCGAGATCGCGGTGAGGAAAAGAAAGGCGGTGCTTATGACCTCTCTCCTCTTCCCGGCATCATCGTAGAGATAGTATGACCTGAACAGCGCTGAGGTGATGCCCAGAATGAAGACTATGCTCAGCACCGAGGTCGTGGCCGTGAAAATCTGCAGCACACCGTAGTCGCTGGGGGTCAGGTAGCGTGTATAAAGAGGGATGAGGAAGAAACCTACAACCGAGCCAATAGCCGCGCCCAGGCCGTAGATAATAGAGTGCTGCGAAAGCCGAAGTAGCTGTCTGAACAACGTTTAGCCCCTATATGCCGTAAACTCCGATAAGGTGTTGGCCATCCTCTTCGCAGCTTTGCCGTCTCCGAATACGTTCCTCTGTTTGCCCTTAGGTTGGAAATGCTTGATAGCCTCGATGATTTTCTCCCTGTTTGAGGCGACTAAAGTATTCCAGCCGTCCTGCACCGTCTCCACCCAGCCTGTGGTCTCATCCAGGGTGATACAGGGCACTCTGGAGAAATAGGCTTCCTTTTGCAGACCTCCAGAATCCGTCAGGACTTTTCTGGCGTTACTGGTGAGCATGATGGAGTCCAGATAACCTACCGGGTCTATCACCGTCATATTAGGGGCGTTCTTCAACGTATCGTAAATCCCGTACTGTTTCAGGTATTTCTCAGTGCGGGGGTGGACAGGGAAGACTATCCTGTCATCCACGCTCAAAAAAGCATCTACAATACTTCTCAGGTCCTGCTCGTTATCGGTATTACCTGCCCGGTGCACCGTTGCCAGCAGGTAGCTCTTTCTCTTCAGCCCCAGAGCAGAGAGTATTTTCGATTTTCGCTCTGCAACTCTAGAGAAGTGCAGGAAGCTGTCCAGCATTATATCGCCGGTAAGATGAACACCTTCGGTTATACCCTCTTTTTTGAGATTGTCCACTGCAGTCTGAGTAGGCGCAAATAGCAAACTGCAGATATGGTCAGTCAATACCCTGTTGATTTCCTCAGGTATATTCTTGTCGAACATCCTGGGCCCTGCCTCAACATGAGCCACAGGGATATGGATTTTCACCGCAGCCAGAGCCCCGGCAAGGGTGGAGTTGGTGTCCCCATAAACCAACGCCCAGTCAGGTTTCTCCTTGAGCAGAACCTCCTCAATGGCTATCATCATCTTACCAGTCTGCACGGCGTGGGAATCAGAACCAATACCGAGATTATAGTCAGGCTCGGGTATCCCCAGCTCATCGAAGAATATCTCGGATAGCTCACGGTCATAGTGCTGGCCTGTATGGACCAGTACCTCTTTGTGCTTCTTGCGCAGTTCTTTCGACACCAGGACAGCTTTGATGAACTGGGGTCGTGCGCCAACGATGGTTAGAATTTTCATTGCTGAGACTCACATTGACTTTTAGATTCAGATTTAGATTTAAATTCAGGCAGATTCAGAATCAGGCTGGTTCTTAATCTGAATCTGATTCTGAGTCTTTTCCCCTTTCCCTTGCCCTCTAATTCTCAGAGTTTTCACCATGATGTTTAGCTCTTCGGATATGCTGTCAATATTATCCATCAGTATGGAGGAGTCTTCTATCTCTAAATAACCCAAATCACGTGAGATAATAACATAGTTCTTTGTTTCCTCCAGAGAGCCTCTAGCATTCAGATAGAACTTATTCTTGTCGAGATAGTGAAATCTCCCGAAAGCCTCAGCTATGTTCCCCGCTACTGACAAAGATGCCCTTCTTATTTGCGACGTCAGTCCGTACACTTCCTCTCTCGGGAAGGATGCTGTGCACCTGTAAACATGTAGGACTAACTGGTGTGCCTTCTGCCAGACTGGCATTTCCGTAAAAGATGTGAATTTCATGTTTCAGGTTCAAATTTAGATTCGGTCTGGATCTAAGTCTGATTCTTAATCTCAGTCTTGATCTGGCTCTTAATCACCCTCACTATCTCCTCAATCTGCCCTTCGCCCAGCTCGGCATACATGGGCAGGGAAAGCACCTGCTCTTGAGCCCGTTCGCTCTGCGGGAAGTCGCCCACCTTGTGCCCCAGGTATTTATAGACCTCCTGGAGGTGCAGAGACAAGGGATAATAGACCATGGTCTGGATGCCCTTTGAATCCAGATGCTTGCGCAATTCGTCTCGCCTAAGTCGAGAGTCCTTGAGGCGGATGGTGTAGTAGTTGCAGGAAGGTTTGACGTCCTTTTCGACGAACGGAGTCTCGATGCCATCCAGCTGGCTCAGCAATCTATCGTAGAGCAAGGCTTTGCTGCGGCGCTGCTCGTTCCATTTTTCCAGATGTTTCAGCTTCACACGAAGGATGGCTGCCTGCAAGGCGTCGAGACGGCTGTTGAAGCCGTGAGTAAAGTGCTGATAGGTCATCTTAGAGCCGTGGACTCTGAGTGCCTTCACGGTCTCCGCGATTCTTGGGTCGTTAGTGACCACCATGCCGCCGTCGCCATAGGCACCCAGATTCTTGGAAGGGAAGAAGCTGAGGCAGCCGGCATCGCTCAGCGATCCTACTTTTTTGCCCTTGTATTCAGCGCCCAGCGCTTGTGCGCAGTCCTCAACCACCTTGAGATTATGCTTTTTAGCTATGGTCAGAATATCATCCATGGCGGCTGGCTGACCATATAGATGAACAGGAAGAATGGCTTTAGTCTTTTTATTGATTTTCGCTTCTATTTGTACGGGGTCAATGTTGTAGGTTTTCAGGTCTATGTCGGCAAATACCGGCCTGGCGCTGCACTTGGCTATAGCTTCAGAGGTGGCGATAAAGGTGAAGGGGGTTGTGATTACCTCGTCGCCGGACTTGATTTCGCAGGCAAGCAGGGCCATGTGCAGGGCGTCGGTCCCCGACGCGACGCCAACGGCGTACTTCGTGCCGCAGTAGGCGGCCACCTCATCTTCAAAGGCTTTGACCTCGGGCCCAAGGATAAACTGCCCACTCTGAATAACCCTTTGAATTGCAGAATCGATCTCATCTTTTATTGAGCTATATTGGGCCTTGAGGTCGGTCAGGGGGATTTTCATGTGCTGATGCTTTCCACCTTCGCTTTGTCACCGCTTTCCTTCTTAGTATATTCTTTGTCGCATTTAGAGCATTTCGCCTTGTTAGCTTTTCCAAAGTCGAGCTTTGCCCCACACTCGCAGACCCAGCCTTTAATGCGCGCCGGGCTACCATACGCCAGGGCATGGTCAGGGATGTCCTTGGTGACCAGAGAGCCTGCTCCGATAAAGGAGTATCTACCAATAATATTGCCGCAAACGATGGTGGCATTAGCACCGATAGTGGCCCCCTTCTTTACCAGCGTGGGTACGTACTTGCCTTTCTGAGATATATGGCTCCGAGGGTTCTTGATATTGGTGAAGACGCAGGAGGGACCGCAGAAAACATCGTCTTCTATGACAACGCCGTCGTAGACCGATACGTTGTTCTGAATCTTGACATTATTTCCTATATTGACATTCTCACCGATGAACACGTTTTGCCCAATAGTGCAGCTCCTGCCCATATTCACATTTGGCATGATATGGGAGAAGTGCCAGATTTTGGTGCCTTCGCCGACGCTGTAAGGTTCTTCTATGATGCTGCTGGGATGGATAAAGAAACTTGTACTATCACCCAGAGGAATGTTTTCCCCATGCCCCTGGAGAGACTTCTGGCAGGCATCCAGAACTTGAAGAACCTTCAGCCCGCTTCTACCATCAGTTCTGGGCTTGTTACGTGATTTCAGACAGTCAAGGAAATGCTGGCACTCCAATTGAAGGGGCTCTGCCATGGTGAACTCCACAGTTGTTGCTTCTTGCTTGCGCGGCACCGGAACCCGGTCAATCCATTCTATGCCGTGCTCATAGAGCTGGAGTTTTTTCTCCGGAGCCACATCGTCGAAAACGGCCATGTTCTTATCTCCGACGACAACCAGCTTTTGTTCTTTGTACGGATGGAGCCAGCTTACGAAGATATGAGCTCTGACGCCGCTAGAGAAGCTCATGGTGGTAACAGTAACATCGGCTATATTTTGATGGAGATAACATCCGCCGTGAGCAGAAACCCCCTGAGGCAATTCGTCGAGCAATAGCAGAATGACCGATATATCATGTGGCGCGAAGCTCCACAGTATGTTCTCCTCAGTTCTGAACTTGCCCAGGTTGAGCCTGCTGGAGTAGATATAGTTTATCTTTCCCAGCTCGCCTGCATCTACCATTTGTTTGAGCTTTACGATTCCAGGGTGGTATTCCAGCACATGCCCGACCATCAGGATCCGGCCCTTTTTTTCAGCCAGTTTTACTATTTCTTCTCCTTCTTTGACTGTCAGGGATAGCGGCTTTTCAACGAAGATATCTTTACCAGCCTCCAGGGCCTGTTTTGCCATAGAATAATGAAAAACTGCCGGAGAAGATATGACGACCCCTTGTATTTCTGTATTGGCTAATACTGCTTCGAGCCTGGTTTCCTTATTAACGTCAGGATAAAGTGACCCAATCTTGCTCAAGACCTCAGGTGAGCTATCGCATATTGTATGAAGGGCGCCAAGCTCAGCGAAGTTGCGAACCAGGTTCTTGCCCCAGTAACCGCAGCCGACGACGGCTATATTTCTGTCCATTTACTCTTACAACCTAATGATATTCTTATTTCGAAGCTTTCTGGTAACCCCACGGGTGTCGAACATGAAGCTGGACTTCCCTGCTATGTATTTATAATCGTAGGAGGTGTGGTCGGTAGCTATCACCACACAGTCTGCCGATGATAGCTGCTTTTCAGTGAGTTCCACAGACGTTAGCGTTTCGTCTGAGACATTAATCTTCGCCACGTAGGGGTCATTGTAACATACGTCTGCACCTTTTTCGCGGAGTATCTCGATTAGCTTCAGGGAAGGAGCCTCTCTAATATCATCCACATCTTTCTTGTAAGCTACCCCCAGCACCAGCACCTTGGCCTTTTTCAAGCTCTTGCCTCTGGCGTTCAAAGCTTCCATGATGCGGGAGACGACATAGTAAGGCATCTGCTCATTGATGTCCGCTGCAAGCTCGATGAATCTGGTATGAAAGTCGTATTCCCTGGCCTTGTTCGCCAGATAGTACGGATCGAGCGGGATGCAGTGCCCCCCGATGCCCGGTCCAGGGTAGAAGGGCATGTAGCCGAAAGGTTTGGTGGCTGCGGCGTCGATAACCTCCCAGACACTTATCCCGATCTTCTCACAGAGGAGGGTGAGTTCGTTGACCAAGGCGATGTTCACGTTGCGAAATACGTTCTCAAATACCTTGGTCATCTCGGCGACCTCGGGGCTTGAGACAGGGATAACCGTATCGGCTACCTGGCTGTAAAGCAGTTCGGCGAGTTTGGTAGATTTGGAATCTATACCGCCTACTACCTTGGGCGTGTTCTTGATATGGTAGTTCTTGCTGCCAGGATCGACCCTTTCCGGCGAGAAGGCAAGGTAGAAATCTTGCCCAGCTTTCAGTCCGGAGCGCTCCAGAATAGGCAGCATCACCTCCCTGGTAGTGCCGGGGTAGGTTGTGCTCTCCAGGACTACAAGCTGCTCCGGCTGAAGGTATTTCGAGACTGTTTCAGACTCACTTATTACATAGGATAGCTCAGGATCCTTCGTTTTGGTGAGCGGTGTAGGGACGCAGATACAGATGGCATCAATCTCCTTAATACGGCTCTGATCCGTGGTCGCCTCCAATGACTTTCGCTCGATTGCGTATGCAAGGCTTTCCTTATCCACATCTACTATATAGGAGTGCCCTTTATTAACCCAATCCACCCTTTTTTGCTGGATGTCGAATCCCAGCACTTTGAATCCCGCTTTTTCAAATGCCAGGGCAAGGGGCAACCCGACATAGCCAAGGCCGACAATACCAATGACCGCCGACTTTTTCTTTAACTTCCACTCTAAGTTTGGCAATGTGGCCTCCTCAAATACCAGACCAGTCAAGTTATTTAACCAATTATATCATAAATGTAATTCGGTGACCTTGAATCCCAGTTTTGGTTGTGGGGTTGGTCCTCTGGTGCAGAAATTTTACTGAGCAAACCTCCCCCTTTACAAAAATTTTGGGGCGGGCTAGAATAGCCTCACCTCGGGGCGGTTAGCTCAGCGGATAGAGCGCTTGCTTCACACGCAAGAGGTCACAGGTTCAAATCCTGTACTGCCCACCATAACATACGGTTAGACCAGGTGGTCTATTAAAAAAAGGCCTTTCCCTATTCTTGTTATCCACAATTATCTACTGCCAGGTGTTCTGAGTATCAGGGATACAGGGAACGCGCACATAGCCTGAATCGGTGGGCCCCACCAGATTGAGGTCCCTCGTCATCGAGTTGAAGTGCAGGGCATCCATGGTGCTGCACTGGCCTGAGTTGCGATACTCAACTTCGAACACTGCTTTGTTGGCAGCGGTAAAAACCGTCAGGCCCTCATATTCCTGATACTTATAGCTCTCTTCGTTAAGTGTCCAGTCAAAATAAGGTTGCAGTGTAGATGCCTGCTCTATATCATTCTTCAAACCGACAGAAAGGCCCCTCTGATGGCACTGTGTTGCTATCCACGTGTTGTAATTTATCTGGTCTTGTGCAGTTAAGGAGAATCCTGTATTGTTGGCATACCCATCTATGTTGTCGGGCTCCACAGCGTCGAAGCCTTTCTGCTTCACCATGTCCAGCCTGGCAGCCATAAGTTGTTTCACAGTGTCGCTTAGA
>JAJYLC010000127.1 GCA_021787935.1 Chloroflexota bacterium
GGTACCGATAAGTCGCAAGGGCGACCCGACTGAGGCGGGTCGCCCTATGTAAAGACATAAAATCTGAACGCGTATTATTTAATGCGAACGGGTCGACACTGCGAACCCGTTTTCGGCTATCGCTTGCTTGTACCAGAGAGCGCTGTCCTTAAGAATGCGCTGCTGGTTTTCATAATCTACCCAGATGAGGCCAAAGCGCTGGCCGTAGCCGAAGCTCCATTCGAAGTTGTCCATTAAAGACCAGACGAAATAGCCGGCCAGAGGCACGCCGCATTCCAGAGCCTTATATGCAGCCACAAGATGATTATGTAAATAACTCACGCGCCTTCTGTCCCGAACGCGTCCCTTCCCGTCGGGACCAACGGAGTAGCTTGCGCCGTTTTCAGTTATGTACATCTTTCCAGGCTGGTAATCGAAATGCAGCCGGTTCAACAGGTAGTAAAGACCGTCCGGATAGACCATCATGCCTATATCGGTGTACTCATATCCGGGGCCATTATAGAGTAGGGTCAAGGGCTCGCTCTCGTTTTCAGAGGTAATTTTACTCCGTGTTATTACCGGGGTGTAATAGTTAACGCCCAGGAAATCTGTCGGGACGGCAATAGCTTCTAAATCACCTGGCTTGACAAAGTTCAGGCCTCCAGGAGGCAAATGCCCCCCATCAATGTATTCAGCCACCATATCAGCGGGATAGTGACGGCCATAGAGTGGATCGAGAAACCAGCGATTAAAGTAGCCATCGCACCTGCGAAAAATCGGTAGAGCTACGCTATTCGATGGGCCTGGCATAATGGGAAACAGGACGAGAGTAATACCAACCTCAGAATCAGGGCTGTTGCGGCGCAACGCCGGCACAGCCCAACCGTGAGAGAGCAGCAGATGGTGACCGACTTTAAGCGCAGCAGAGAAATCTTTCTGCCCCGGAGCATGCATGCCGAGTTTATGGCCCATAATTACTGCCGACCAGGGCTCATTGTGAGTGATCCAGTGCTTGACACAGTCTCCTAGTTTACGGCTTACGATATCAGCGTACTCAACAAAGGCCTCGGCTGTATAACGTTCAGACCAGCCGCCCTTATCTTGCAGGCTCTGCGGCAAGTCCCAGTGGTATAAAGTTACGAAGGGTTCAATCCCCGCTTCCAGCAAGCCATCTATGAGTCGACTGTAGAAATCCAGCCCCGCCTGGTTCACTTTGCCCCGCCCGGCCGGCAAGATGCGGGGCCAGGACACTGAAAAGCGGTAGGCTTTGAGCCCAAGCTCTTTCATTAAAGCGATGTCTTCGCGCCAGCGATGATAATGGTCACATGCTATATCGCCGGTGGTGCCATCGAGAATGTTGCCGGGGGCATGTGAGAAACGATCCCAGATGGATTCGCCTTTGCCATCCTTGTTCCAGGCACCCTCGACCTGGTAAGCGGATGTAGCCGCACCCCAGAGGAAGCCTTCAGGGAAAGTAAGACGCCGAGATGGCATCAAATCTCCTTGTGTTTATATCCAAAGGGCAATGTAGCAGCCAATAGTCGTATTAAGTGCCTTATTCGGCCTAACTGTCACTTTTTCTTACTCTTTTCGCTGTTGTATATCTCTTCGGCTTCTTCAGGAGTAGCCTTCTTGTGGATGATTGCGCGCAGTGCCTTAATCATAGCCACGGGATGTTCGTCCTGCCAGATATTTCTCCCCAGGTTCACCCCCACCGCGCCTTTCTGCATGCCATCATAGACAAAATCGAACACCTGGCGCTGTGTGTCCACCTTGGGCCCGCCTGCCATAACCACGGGCACTGGACAGCCTTTGGTAACCTTGTCGAAATTTTCACACCAGTATGTTTTCACTACACGCGCGCCTAACTCAGCGGCAATCCGACTGGCCAGAGCAAGATAGCGCGCCTCTCGCTTTTCCAACTCCTTACCGACCGCGGTTACCGCCATGACAGGGATGCCATATCTCTCGCCGTCATCTACCAGCTTCGACAAATTCAATAGCGATTCCTTCTCGTACTCAGTGCCCACAAAGATAGAAATGCCCACCGCCGCCACATTGAGGCGAATAGCCTCCTCCATTGAGGTGGTGATACCCTCGTTGGCCAGGTCTTTGCCCACCATGCTAGCGCCGCCGGACACCCTGAGAATGATTGGCTTGGCCTTGTCTGGTTCCACCGATGAGCGCAGGACGCCTCTGGTGATAAATACCGCGTCAGCATAAGGAAGTAACGGCTCAAGCGTCTTACGAGGCTCCTCCAGCTTTCTGGTGGGCCCCTGAAAATAACCGTGGTCGACCGGTAAAAACAAACAATGCCCATCAGACTGGATGAGCTGGGCAAGTCGGTTTGCCATTCCCCATTCCATATTAGAATTCCTCCTCATTACCGTGCTGCTTCTTAGTGTACGGATGCCGCTTTGGTTAGTCAAGACAGGTTAAGCCGCTGCCAGCCCTCTTATTACCCCGATGACCTTCCCCTGTACCTCCACGTTCCTCGGTTTGACATAGATGGGTTTCATCTGAGAGTTGGCAGGCTGGAGCCTGATGCGGTTGGGCTCACGGTAGAGCTTCTTGAGGGTTGTCTCACCCTCCGATTTGAGCCAGGCCGCAACCATCTCGCCATCATCGGCGGTCTCCGCCTGCTGCATGAGCACGATGTCACCATCGCTGATGAGGGCGTCAACCATCGAGTTCCCCTTCACTTTCAAGGCATACACATCGCTCTTGCTCTTCACAAGCTCGCTGCTCACCTCCACAGTGTCTATCGGCTCCGCCTCCCAGGTATCAGATGTCGGCACCGGGATAGGCTCACCGGCAGCGATATAACCCAGGATAGGCACACGCACCAGGCGCTTCTGCGACCTGTCCATAAGCTCAATGCCTCTCGATACCTCGCGGTCACGGCGTATGTAGCCCTCCTTCTCCAGTATCTTCAAATTGTAGTCCACCACCGAGGTTGAGCTAATACCGCACGCCTTGACTATATCCCTGATGGTAGGCGGATAGTCCTTCTCTTCCCTAAAGCGCCGCAGGAACGCGAGAATTTCCTTCTGTTTTGAGGAAAGTGTTTTCATGTCCCACCTCTTTTTTGTCGAACTCTTGTTCTACTGAGGCAAAGCTTACCACGGCAAAATCCCGTTGTCAATGTCTACAGGAAAAAGAAGAAGCTGCTCTTGCGAGCAGCTTCAAACCGATATTGCTATAGCTTAAGGCGGCCTACGGCCAGTTCTATGCCTTGGTTGCAGGGAAAGCCACGTTGTATTTCTTCGCCAGTCGTGACTTGTGGCGGGCTGCATTATTAGGATGAATAATACCCTTGCGCGCTGCCTTGTCCAGAGCCACAGATGCTTGCTTAACTGCCTCTTTAGCAGGTTCCAGTTCTTTGCTCGAGATAAGCTCCTCAGCTCTATCGATATAGGTATTCACAGTTCTTTTCACAGCCCTGTTGTGGCTTCGCTGTCTGCTTATGACTTCTATCATCTTTTTCGCTGATTTTGTATGTGCCAACTCCTTAACCTCCGAGTGCACATATTACACTATCCTATGGATTTTGTCTACAGGGTGAAGTATAATCGCATCACTGATTACCGAAAAAGAGGTAACCATGTCAGTTCTGGATAAAACAGCTACTTTACTGCCCGACACTGCTCATGTTAACGGAAGCGGACACCTCACCATCGGCGGCTGCGATGTAGTGAAGCTTGCTGCTGAGTTCGGCACACCGCTTTACATCTTCGATGAAGCTACTTTACGCCGCACCTGTGCCGAGTTTCGCGATGAGTTCGGCCAGCGTTACGTTGATACTCTGGTAATCTATGCCGCCAAGGCATTCATCAATCGAGCCCTGGCAGGTATATTTAAAGAAGAAGGCCTGGGGATGGATGTGGTCTCAGGAGGAGAGCTGTCTATTGCCAAATCGGCAGATCTTCCCATGGATAAGGTCTACTTCCATGGCAACAATAAGTCCCGGGAAGAAATAGAACTGGCCGTAGGCTGGGGTATAGGCCGCATCGTTGTGGATAATCTCTACGAGCTGTCCCTGGTTAACGATGTCGCCGGGAAGCACAAAATAAAGCAGGATATCCTGCTGCGGCTCACCCCAGGCATAGATGTCCGCACCCATCAATACATCACCACCGGCATCATAGACAGCAAGTTCGGCTTGCCTATCGCTACGGGCCAGGCCGAGGAAGCAGTGGCCATAGCGATGTCAGCATCCAACCTCACGCTCACCGGACTGCATGTGCACCTGGGCTCGCTTATCTTCTCCGTTGAGCCTTACCAGAAAGCGATCGAGATTGTATTCCAATTCGCTGCCGAGATGAAGAAAAAACACGGGTTAACTTTACACGAGTTCAGCCCGGGTGGTGGGTTCGCAATCCAGTACATGAGAGATACCCCTGCTCCAAATGTTGCTTATTACGCCAAGGGCATCGTTGACTCCATCTATTCTAAAAGCAAAGAACTCGAGTTGAATCTACCTCGGCTCATCGTTGAGCCAGGGCGAGCTATCGTCGGCCGTGCCGGTGTGGCTATCTACCGGGCAGGGTCAGTCAAAGAAATCCCCGGAATACGAAAGTATGTTGCTGTTGATGGTGGCATGGCAGACAATATCAGGCCTGCCCTCTACGGCTCTAAATATGAAGCGCTCGTGGCCAACAAGGTTAACAAAAATGATACCGAGCGAGTCAGCATCGTAGGCAAATTCTGCGAGTCAGGCGATATACTGGTCAATGATGCGCATATAACCAGGGTTGTCCCCGGGGATATAATAGCGATTCCCGTATCCGGTGCTTATTGCCTCTCTCTGGCTTCTAACTACAATGCCTCGCTTAAGCCAGCTATCGTTTTAGTTAATGACGGCAAGGCTCGTCTCATTCGCAGTCGTGAAAGCTACGAAGACCTGATGCAGCGTGACGTTGTCTGACCTAACGGGCACAAGAAGGTCGCAGGAGTGGCCGCTCCTGCGACCTTACGCTGTTCCTGCCCCTGCAGGAATTCAAAATAGGACGCCACTTACATAATCCGGCGGAAAAAGGGCTGACGCTCACCAGCCATCTCCGACACAACCGACTCGTCATCGTGCACAGCTGTTTTTCTTCGCTTCTCCGAAAAATCGGTGGCTATCAGGGTAATCTTCACCGTGCGGTCCATTAACGGGTCTGTGCCGAAGCCGAAGATTATCTGAGCTTCAGGGTCCGCTACCTGTTTGATAACATTAGCTGCTTCATTTATCTCAGCCAGTGTAAGCTCATTGCCAACAATTTTGTACAGTATCCTTTTCGCTTTATCGATGGAAAAATTGAACACGGGAGCAGCGATTACCGCCCTGGCGGCCTCGACAGCTCGCGTCGACCCTCCGCCACGTCCGACAGCTATCCACCCGACACCAGCCCCCCTCATAATAGTTTTTACATCGTTGAAATCGAGATTTATATGGCCTATAGTTGTCACAACCTCGTGAATGCCCAGTACACTTTGATAGAGCACATCATCAACCATCTTGAACGCCGTTTCGATAGAAACATTCATATCGCACATGTTGAGAAGGCGGTCGTTCCAGATAACGACTATAGTATCTACCTTCTCTTTTAACGCGGTGATGCCCTCTTCTGCTACCTTCGCCCGCTGCGACCCTTCAAAGCTAAAAGGTCTGGTGACTACAGCTACAGTAAGGATGCCGAGTTCTCTGGCAATCTCAGCGACTACAGGCGCCCCACCGGTGCCAGTACCGCCACCCATACCGGCTGTTACAAACAATATATCGGCTCCCTGGATAGCCTTAGTTATCTCGTCGCGGCTTTCCTGAGCAGCCATCATACCCAGCTTGTGGTCACCACCCACACCCAGTCCCCTGGTCAATTTATCCCCGATACGAAGTTGTACCGGAGCTATTGACCGTGACAATGCATAAGCATCAGTGTTTATTGCAATGAATTCTACCCCTGCTATTTTCTGCTCGACCATGTTATCGACAGCGTTGGAGCCGCCACCCCCCACCCCAATAACCTTAATCCGGGTCAGACTCCCAACACCGGTTTTATTTGTATCAACTGATTTCCCAGCAGCAGCCTCAGTAACCATAGTTCCCCCTTCCCGAAGGGCTAAATTCGCTCGCCAACCCTCATTTTCGCACTGCGACTTCTCGGATTGGCCTGTATCTCACTCTGTGAAGGCCTAATTGCCTTTTTGGTTACTATTTCGAGATTGGGTTTATGCCCGCAGACACAAACGGGCACCGAAGGAGGACAAATGCACCCCTGTGACTCACGGCGCATGAATTCCTTAACCAGCCTGTCCTCCAAGGAATGGAAGCTGATAACTACTAACCTGCCTCCGCTGCCCAGCAGATTAAGCGCCTGCTGTAGCGCAATCTGCAGACTGTCTAACTCCTCATTTACCGCGATACGCAACGCTTGGAAAGTCTTCGTTGCCGGGTGAATCTTGCCGCGCCGACCACCAACAGCCTCCTCCACCACCTGGCTGAGCTCTAGCGTGCTCCTCAAAGGGCGCTTCTCCACGATGCGTCTCGCTATTTGCTTACCTCGATATTCCTCGCCATATCTCTCCAGAAGCTTCGCCAATTCTCCTTCGGGGTAGGTATTTACGATATCCGCTGCAGTGAGCGACTGCCTGGGACTGAACCTCATGTCCAGCGGGGCGTCTTGTTGAAAGCTGAAGCCACGACCCGACGCCTCAAGCTGAAGCGACGACATGCCGAGGTCAAAGATGATGCCGTGCACCGGGCGGAAGCTATACCTATTACAAA
>JAJYLC010000128.1 GCA_021787935.1 Chloroflexota bacterium
ATTTAGAATCAAGATGGTTCGGAGGCGGACATCACATAGCAACCATAAAGGTGCAGGCCTCGAGTCAAAGTCCCTCGAAACAAATATTCATCGGAATAGCCAATGAGGCGGATGTACAAACTTACCTCAGCGGCGTCGATTACGACGAGATCAGAGATTTCAGGGTTAACCCATTCAGGGTGTATTATACAAATCATCCTGGCAATTTGACACCTGCAGCACCTACTTCCCAGACATTCTGGGTTGTCTCAGCGTATGGAACTGGGACACAGACTTTGCAGTGGCAGTTACAGACAGGGAACTGGGTGCTGGTACTGATGAACGCAGATGGGTCTGCCGGCGTCGATGTGAGTGGGTCTATCGGCGTGAAAGTTCCCGGGATATTCTGGGTTGGTATAGGGCTTCTTATTGGTGGCATAGTTTTACTGATAATAGGCGTCGGCCTAATTCTTCTGGGAACTCGCAGACGGATGGTCAGCGGCGGGGCAGGCGCAGGGCCAGCAGAAGCAACAGGTTCCGGAGGACAGGCACAATACCCGCTCACCATTAAGGGCGATCTCTCAGAGCCGCTATCCCAGTGGCTGTGGCTAGTGAAGTGGATTCTAATAATTCCGCACTTGATTGTGCTCTTTTTCCTCTGGATAGCTTTTGCCTTTGTCTGGATAATATCTCTCATCGCCATCTTGTTTACAGCCAGATATCCTCGCAGCCTGTTCGATTTCAATGTCGGTGTGCTGCGCTGGACATGGCGCGTGGGCTTCTATAGCTATCAGGCGCTGGGGACTGACAAGTATCCGCCATTTACATTTAAGGCCGGCGGATACCCCGCTGATTTAGAGGTTGAATACCCAGCTACTCTTACCCCAGGGTTGGTGCTGGTGAAGTGGTGGCTACTGGCTATTCCTCACTATATTATCATTGCTCTTTTCCTGGGTACTGGTGGCAGATGGCCTGGTCTGGTGTGGGCTCTCGTTTTCTTTGGTGCAGTGGCGCTGTTATTTACGGGCAGGTATCCCAGGGGCATCTTCAACTTTATAATGGGCATCGACCGATGGATTTATCGGGTAGCTGCGTATTCAGGATTGATGACGGACCGCTATCCACCGTTCCGGCTGGGGGATTAGCGGCATGACGCAGCTTTGCGGGAAGCAGACTGAATACGAAACTGGTCTGTAGCTATTGTTGGCTCAGTTTGATTTTGTCTGTGACGCTGTCTTTGGTCTTTTCGATAAGCAAAGCAGCTATGTCCTCACGTTTGAACCTTCGGTCACCGCGAGGGCCAACGTGATATGCCTTTATTATTCCCCGTTTACTCCATCTTCTCAATGTGTTGGTGTGTATGCAGAGAATCTTGCAAGCCTCTCCGGTTCTGAGCATATCGCTCGGAGCCTTAGTGCGCACTCGCGCGTTCTTTTTCGTTGCCTGTATATTCACTGTGCCTCCAATAGCTTCCCAGACTTGTGGTGGTATGCTGGCTACTTATTGAACTCGTATGCAGAGTATTTCTAGTACACGATTATTGTAAATGGAGTGAGGTTGTTTTGATGTGACTTTTGTCTCATTTGCGAGCTACCGAGACGGTAAATTTTGACTATCTTATAACAAAGGGGTGAAAGGATGAAGACAAAAACTATTAGGCAATCTGCCACGTTTAAGGCCAGCCCACATGAGGTCTATGAAGCACTGATGGATTCACGCAAACACTCAAAATTCTCAGATGCCAAAGCCAGCGTCAGTCGCAGAATCGGCGGTAGGTTCACTGCCTACGGCGGCTATATTGAGGGGGTCAATCTGGAACTGGTGCCAGACGAAAAAATCGTCCAATCGTGGCGTGGCAGCGACTGGCCGGAGGGCCACTACTCCAAAGCTACTTTCTCTCTGCGGCGAGTCGAAGGCGGGACGCGTCTCACTTTCACTCAGACGGGCGTGCCTGAGGACCAGTACGAGTCCATAAGCCAGGGCTGGCGTGATTTTTATTGGAAACCAATGAAAGAGATGCTGGAGAAGAGCTAAGGAGCGTTTTTAGACTTCGTTTAATTGGGCAGTTGACAAACTTAATTTTGTTGTATATAATTCAGTGTGTTCTGATTTTTCAGAACACACTGAATTTTTTGGAAGGAGGTGATGGGTGGTAAGAAAAAAGGTAGGTGAATCCTGCTGCGCGGCTATGGGTGAAGGGATGGGCTGCTGTAAGGTCGAATCACTGGTAAGCGTGGATGAACGGGGGCAGATGGTACTTCCCAAGGATATCAGGGACAAGGCGAAGATAAAGGCCGGCGATAAGCTGGCTGTGGTAAGCTGGCAAATGGGCGGCGAAGTAAGCTGTATATCGCTAATTAAAACCGATGCTATCACGAGCATGGTGAGAGATATGCTCGGCCCCATGATGAAAGAAATAATTCAGGATTAATGGAGGTATTCAAAATGAAGGAAGACGAAATAAAGAAGACTGTACGAGAAGGCTATGCCAGGGTCGCCAAGCAGTCGAACTCATGCTGCGCCACTGCCAGCCCCTGCTGCAGCGGCGCTGATCTGGCCCAGAACATCAGCAGGGCGATAGGCTACTCTGAGGAAGAGCTGGAATCTGTTCCCGAAGGCGCCAATCTGGGCCTTGGCTGCGGCAACCCCGTGGCTTTAGCCTCCCTCAAGAAAGGAGAGACTGTGCTGGACCTCGGCTCCGGCGCGGGTTTCGATTGCTTTCTGGCTGCTGACAGGGTGGGGAAGAAGGGAAAGGTCATCGGAGTAGACATGACGCCGGAGATGCTGGAAAAGGCGAGGGAGAATGCCCAGAGGGGTAACTACGAAAATGTGGAGTTCCGGTTGGGGGAGATTGAGAATCTGCCTGTTGCGGACAACTCGGTTGATACGATCATCTCCAACTGCGTTATTAACCTATCGCCCGATAAAAATAGAGTGTTCAAAGAAGCCTTCAGGGCTTTGAAGCCCGGCGGCAGGCTGATGGTCTCTGATATAGTCCTGCTGAAGGAACTGCCCGCTTCGATAAAGAACTCTGTACAGGCTTATGTGGGTTGCCTGGCCGGAGCGAGCATGAAGGACAACTATTTGAAAACCATAAAAGATGCCGGCTTCCGCAAAGTCAAAGTGCTAGAAGAGACGGTCTTCCCCATCGAGTGCATGACCAATGACCCGACGGCTCTTGCCATCATTAAGGACTCCGGGTTATCCCTCCAAAATGTGAAAGAGGCAGTCGACTCGGTACTCAGCGTCAAGGTCAGCGGGGTGAAACCTTAGTGGTATAGCTTCAAGGTGCGCAAACAGGCCGGGTGTCCTCCAGTCTTCCCTTATATTCATTAAGAGGTTTGACTGCCATCGTAGTCTGGTATACAATTCTCGCAATGGCTTTGAATGTCTCTTAATTTGGAAATGAAGGTGATGACCTACGGAGGTATTATGAAGTGTTCGGCACACCCCGATGTTGACGCCGTGGGGGTCTGCGTTAACTGTGGCAGAGCTGTTTGCTCAAGATGTCGCACTGTGGTAGTGGAAAGACCTATTGTCCTGTCTGTGCCGCTGGTTCTTCTGATCCTGCGGTGAGACAACAGACCGCGAAGCCGGTTGCCGGGGGTATTTTGGGCATAATGGCCGGTGTCCTCGGCTTAGGTTTAGGCTTTATTTTTATTGCAGGCGGAGCTTCGCCCACCTACCCCTGGGAACCAGTGGACTGGACATCAATGGGGCTCGGAATAGCCGAAGTAGTTTTCGGCATTCTGGCTATTATAGGCTCCAGCTATGCATTTGGTCGGAAAAACTTCACTCGCTCGGTTATCGGCAGCATATCCGCTGTGCTGGCCGTGTGGCCGCTTGGGCTACCCTCATTGATATTGATAGCGATGTCCCGGCGCGAATTTCAAGCAGGGTCAATAAACCCCATTTGTGATAACTGCGGTAGGGAAAATCCCAGAGGGGCAAGATTCTGTATGAACTGCGGCCGCGAGCTGCGGGAACCGAAGCTCTAAATAAACTGCAATGTAAATCAATTTGAGCGGCGGGTTCTAATCTAGAGCACTCAAGGTACGATTGTCTCGCCCCATTACGAAGGATTGGAGCATCTGCTCCAATCTACCCGATGAAATAGTAGATTATTCTCCCTTCGCCAGCACCATCCTCTCCGCCACCACAAACCGTCTGCCCCTGATGTGCATCACCGGTTTTGCTTTAGGGACGTCGAACTCGTTTTTACTCATGAACTCGTCCTTGCATTCGGCATGAACCACTCTGCCCACGACCAGAATGTGGTCTCCCGCCTCCTTTTCGAACTCAAACTGGCACTCTATCCAGCCCACGCACTCTTCTATAGAAGGCGATTTCACCTTCTGGGACTTCCTCTCGGTCAGGCCTGCCTTCTCGATCTCGCTCACGCCTTTGGGGAATGCTTTAGAGCAGATATAAAGCTTATCCAGCAGTCCTTCCATCACGATGTTCAACACGAAGTCGCCTGTCTCCCTTGTGTTTTCCAGCGTATGCCTGTGGGGCGCGGAGGCGTAAAGAAGCAGTGGAGGGTTGGAAGATACGGGAGTAACAAAGCTGAAAGGCGCGGCGTTGGCTCTGCCTTCTTTGTCCACCGTGGAGATAAGCACGGCGCATCGAGGCGATAGTATCTCGTAAAAGCCGGAAGGATTGATTTCCATGGTATACCTCCTTTTAGATTAGGGCGACTCATGAGTTGTCCCTACAAGTCTCGGATGTAGTTCAGCACCTCCAGCAGGTCTTTGGCCTCAAAATCAGGCCTGGGTAGGTTCTCTGCTAAAGGAATTCCTTTACGGTTTACCCACCCTGTCGCCAATCCGGCTTCCCTGGCAGCAGCTATGTCGTGTTCCAGGCTGTCGCCGATGACCACTACGTCTTCAGGACGAGATTTAGTTGACATAACTGCATTGTTGTAGTAGCTACTGTCGCGCCCCTTGAGGCCAAGGTGGTCTTTATCAAAGGCATAGCTGAAATAGTTTGCGCCGCCTGCTTTCTCCAGGGCTTTTGCTTTCTCTGGTGCGTAGTCGCCGGTGGTCAGGCAGAGGATATGGTTATCCTTGACCTTATTGAGGAAGGGGAGGGTATCTGAGTAGAACGAAGGATTTTCCCAGGTCTCCTGCTGCGCCTGCCTGAACTTTCCAGCCAGTGTGCGGGCTATCTTATCATCATATGGTTTATTGAGGTAGTCAAAGAGAAGCCGCTGGTGAAAGAAAAAGTCATCGTGCTTCTCAGGGTATCGCACGTGGACTATGCCCCTGTGCGCGTGTAAATATGCCTTCCAAATATCTATGCCTTTTAGACCAAGAATGCCATCCAGCCTGGCTGCATACTTAGCATCGGAGTCGTGAAGCGTGCCGTCGTAGTCTATGAAAAGCACTTTTTTCTTCAAGGCAATACGCTGTGGAGGCGCTTCAGGGCCTCCATTTCCTCTCTATAGCCCAGCCGGGCCCGGCGTACCGCGCGGGCCAGTACTTCGGTGCTCTCATCGTAGGTCTTGCGGTCTACCGGATAAGGGATGCCGTCCTTGCCGCCGTGGGCGAAGCTGTAACGGGCGGGGTCGCAGAAGCTGGGGGGTACGCCGTAGACTAATTCCGAGATGAGGCTGAGGGAACGCATGGTCGCAGGTCCCACGCCTTCAAGCCCCAGCAAATTTTCAAAATTCTCAGGCTTTCGTTCATAGGTATGCAGGAATATCTTCTCCAGACGCTCAGGGTGCAGGTCTGCCACGCTGAGGTAGTGATGTTCCGGAAGCGTCAGCGATTTCAGCTTATTCAGCTCATCAATCAGCTTCTCGGGCTTCTCTTCTGCAGCGACCTGGGTCACCACATTGCGCGCCTTCTCACTTTCAGCAGCGACCATGTTTAGCGCGGCGCCAAAGCTCTGAGAGCAGATAGCGGCATGAGGTTCGCAGACATAGTCCTTTAATCTCTCGCTGAGCCAGTGATACCTGCGAGCGTAGCGGTTCTTCTCGTTCATACCTTGCTGGATTACAGCCCAATCGCCCCTGGCAGTGAATAAGAAAGTATGGTGATAGAGCTGATAGCCATCTTGCAGGGCAACTGAGTCCACCTTCGCAGTCATCCTGCTGGCGTATACCAGAGGCTCGGGGTCTCGGGAGAGCAGTTCACAGTGCTGCGCGATTTGGGAAGGAGTCTGCCTGGAGGTCTTGCCCTTGCCTCCGGCGATATAGAAGCCCAGGTCTTTCTCCAGGCCCTTTGTTCCTTCCTTGAGGGCACCGCAGACGGTGGTGGTGACTCCGCTGGAATGCCAGTCATAGCCCAGCACGCAACCCAGTGCCTGGAACCAGAAGGGGTCAGACAAGCGGCGCAGCATCTCCTCAGCACCATACTCCTCTACAACGGCTATGGATATCTCACGGGCGAGCTTGGTCATGCGCTCGAACAGCCAGTGAGGCGCTTTACCGTAGTGTAGGGGGAGGTTAGCTACACCTGTCCTGTTTGCCGGAGACATATTTAGATAACCTTTTCTTCTTTGCTCAAGCTTATTATATCCTGAAATAGAGGCATTTTGTAAGTTTGTGGGGGCGATTCATCGAGTTACCCCTACGTGTTAAAATCCCCCTTTACAGAGGGCGAAGGCTAGTCGCTGTGCAGATAGGCGTTTTCCATGTATTGGAATACCATGCGCTGTGCG
>JAJYLC010000023.1 GCA_021787935.1 Chloroflexota bacterium
CCGAGGGGTCAGGGCAATTACCCGGATCAGGCCGTCTTTGCAGGGATAGACCGGATAGACGGATGCCCCCATTCGTGTCTCGTGGGTTGGCGGAGGCCCGCCCGGATTGAGAGCGTAGGAATAGTGCGGCACTATCCAGGGATATAGCCCGAGGCGTGACGTTTCATGTACAGAGACGTCGATGTACTGTCCTTCTCCTGTGGTACCGCGCATCCACAGGGCAGAGAGTATCTCTATGTTGGCATGGAGAGAGGCTGCATCGTATGCTGGTGTGCCCGGACAGAGGCAGGGCTCTTTCCCTGGGTAGCCGCTGGTTATCATGACGCCGCTCATGGCAAAATCTACAAGGTTGGAGCCTTTGCGGTTTTTATAGGGTCCCGAGCGGCCGAATTCGGTGATACTCGCCATAATGAGTCCGGGGTTTATCTCCTTGAGCGCAGGATAATCAAGACCGAGGCTCGCCATATAATCAGGCGGCGAGTTTTCGACCAGGACATCGGCTGACTTGACCAGTTTCTTGAAGATATCTCTGCCGTCGGCGGTTTCCAGATTAAGGGTGATTCCTCGCTTGCCGGCGTTACGATGGAGAAAGTAGAGGCTTTTTTCGAGATGGGGGATATCATCCACAAAAGGAGGTATCGAACGTCCTGGGTCTCCCTCAGGTTTTTCAATTTTTATGACATCTGCGCCCAGGTCTGCGAATAGCTTCGTACAGTAAGCGCCCCTGCTGTCGGTCAAGTCCAGTATGCGGTATACACTCAGGGCACCCTCTTTTTTCTTTGCCAAGCATGCACCTCGCTATAAAGAGATCGCTACGGCAGGAGCCTTTGCACACAAATTTATAACCCGGTGATTGAGACAATCCCAGCCCTAATAGCAGGATAAAACTTGAAGCCGCTGCTGAATATGGTGCTAATCCTTTTTTGTACTCCTGCTGTCTCCCCTAGTATTCTAGGGGATAGCACTATGTGAAATAGGGTTGGCTTGGTATGGATAACAGTGCCAACCCCTGCTTCCGGTCAATGAGAGCAGAGCGAAAATAACAATAGCTGTTATTTATCCGCTTTAAATGAATCCCTCATCTGGCACAACAAACTCCTGTAGTCATTTTTTTCAGTACCTTTGCCGCTGGGTTAAGAAAAACAAAGTCAATGCCGCCGATTTAGATGTCTGCTCCTCAATGGCGTCCAGTCTTCTTTTTCGTTTTGCCCACCAGTTCCTCGACATCGAGGGGCTCGCCTTTGGACGAGTCCCTATCAAGAGTGATAGCCCCAGCCGGGCAGATGTCCTGACAGACGCCACAGCCCATACACTTCGCTGTGTTTATAACCGCTTTCTGCTCTTTTTCATCTAGGCTGATGGCCTTAAATTGACAGTATTCCAGGCATTCTCCGCAACCGTTACAGTAATCGCCTACGTGGGACAGATAGCCTGAGGGGGCTATGATGGGGACTGTGCCCTCAAGCAGATTCCACATCTTGATACCCATGCAGCAGCAAGAGCAGCAATTGCAGATGGCGCTGAGCTTGTTGCCCATATCCTTCTTGAAATAGGCGGTGTGAACGTGTCCCCTTTTGTGTTCGGCTTCCAGAATGGCGACAGCCTCTTCCTGGGTTACCTTGCGGTAATGGGGGTTCTGGTCGGCAATAAAGGAAGCTCCGGGGTCACCAACGAAGAAGCAGACTTCCATCGGCAGACAAGGCTTCTCGGATGCTGCTCTGCAGGGGCACCTTCCCACCGCAATAGACTGCGGGTTCTTCAGAATGATATCCTTGGCTATCTTGAACGGTATCACGGTCTCCGGTGTGATGAGAGAAAGGTCTGCCTTCTGTGTAACGAGCTGTATGGCGTCTTTAAGCTTCACCACTTTGCCATGGTAGATGCTAGTGGCAAAATCAGGTGCGCCGTCCGCGACACGCTGTACCGTGGCACGAACCAGGTCATCGAGACTTTTGTCTATCTTCTCTTCAGGCTCCCTGGCTGTCAGGCCAGAAGATTGAATAGCATGATACATAAAGTGGTCGATATACTTCATATACACATAGGCTGAGAAGAAATCGCTCTTGCTCTCTTCAGGATAGGAATCGTATAGCTCTTTAGCCGAATCGCCCATAGTTCTTCTCCTTCCAACCTGCCTGGTGATCGTCTGCTTCCAGCTCAGCCGGAGAGGTCATTCGAGGTAGGTCTTAATGTATTGTTCCATAGGTTTGGTAGGCTTCCACCACTTTTTGATGCCTAAATCTTCGGCTACTTTGTTGGCACCCAGGTAGCCCGACCCTCCGAGCACCATGCCGCCCGGATATGTTGAGGCACCGCAAACATAGAGACCTTCGATGGGGGTCTTGCTGCTGGAACAGTCCTGGTTGGGACGGAAACAGCCGAGTTGAATGGGCTTATAATCGCCGTGCTTAATTCCGCCGCGGCGCATATTGGGGAAGCGGATTTCTATGCCCGCAGGCGTCTCATGGCTGGTCATGATAATGTTATCTTTTGTCATGTTTGGCGCCGCCTTACGCCACTTTTCCAAGACTGCCCCCTCCAGCTCCTTGCCTTTCTTTTCCCAGCCTCCTTCGATTTCGTATGGGGCGTGCATCTGGAAGAACGACACATACCCCCCCTTTGGAGAGCGGACGAGGTGTGGGTCTAAAAGGCTCTCGCAGGTGGCGTGACCGCCGAAGTTATCAGCGAGCTTGCCCGCAACAACATTGTCCCAGTGAGCCAGGAGCTGCTCGGTACTCTCGATGCCGAAAATGACCATGAATGCGTTGTTGATCCAGGGGTCGTCGCAGGCATACTTTGGTGGTTCTTTGCTGACAACATGCAGGGTGTAGTAACTCCACTTGTCGTATTGCCAGCGCTCAATGGATTCCTTCAGGTCGGTCGGTAGATTCCTGGCTCCGACGAGGTTGAGAAATGTGGAGTGCGGATCGAGTGTGGACATTACCACTTTGCTGCGAAGCACACGACCTTCTGCAAGCTGGACCCCGGTTGCGCGACCGTTTTCCATGATGATTTTGTTTACTTCGGCAGCATCAACAATAGTTCCACCGCTGCCAACAATCTCTCGCGCCAGGGCGCCGGCAAACTTGTGTGACCCGCCGTCGCAGTAACACTTATTAACGCCGCGCTGCAGCATGAGGGCAACAAACATACCTATCCCTGTCTCCCTGGGGTCCAGCCCCCACATGCAACTGGTATAAAGCAAAAGAGCCCTCACCCTGTCGTTTTCGAAGTTCCTGGTGATTATCTCCAGAGGGCTCTGCTCAACAAGCTCCAGCATCTCGTTACCGACCTTGGTGCGCTGCATGGCCATTGAAATTTCTATCGGTGCCATAGGCGGTATATAGGTAGCAGGTCCGATTATCTCATCGACTATCTTGCGCCACTTCCTCATCAGTTTACCGAAGGCGATGGCGTCTTTATAAGACAACTTACTTATAGAGTCCTTGGTATCTTCCACCATACGTGTCAGTAGCAGGGATTGGCCGTCCTTGAACACCATGCCGGTTTGAGCATTAGGTTTAAGCCACATTAAAGCATGGCGGTTCATATTGAAGTCCTGAAGCACGGGCATGTAATCAACCATCATATGATAGATGGCATGCATGTTAGAGTAATAGCCCGGGAATAGTATCTCTTCCGTAGCCAGCCCGCCTCCAACTTCGTAGCGCCGCTCTACCACAGCGACCTTTAACCCGGCTTTAGCCAGATACGCTCCGGCTATCAGACCGTTCGGGCCACCTCCAATGACGACCACATCCCAATTGCTTTCATCGGGAAACTCATCGAATATTTTCCCAATCAATGGGTCTGACATTTTATTTGCCTCCTGCATGCAGCGGCACAGCAGATATTTTGCCTTTTTGTGGAATGTACCAGGGTGACGGATACCACCATTTCCCAGGCTCGGCTAAACCATCCTCAATCAATATGTGCATCAGGTTGTAGGGGATAGCCATCAATGCCAGACCGCCGGGGTGACACGCTGTCTGGTTGCATAAGTAGAGCCTTTCAATGGGTGTGCGGTATCGAGCCAACTCCGGGATAGGACGGTTTTCTCCCCACTGGTCGTCGCAATGGCGCGTACCGCACCAGGTCCCGCCGATAAGTCCTGAGTTACGAAACTCGGACTCATAGGGAGTGTTTGCCCAGTGGTGGACCAGGGTGTCATCGTTAAGATTCTCAATGGTCTGGCTGAAAGCTTTTCTCAGATAGGCGTTTATCTCTTCCTTGACTTTGTCCAGGGCATCGGGACCGCCTACAGTGTACTCAGGCGGTGGAACATAAGTATAGTAGGGCGAAGCTAAATAGCGTCCCGGGATGGTGCACTGTGGGTCAGCGGCATCGAACCTGTCGCCTGGGGTAGAAAGCCACATCAGCCTCTCTGGTGGCATCGTCGGTTTGCCCCTGCGTCCATCAACATCTGCTACGTGCTCATAGTAGATTGCCCGTGAGTCACAGGGATAAGGGCCGAGACCAGCATCGTCACCGGAGACCGGGTTTCTGAATTTGGGTCGGCAGCGCAGCTTTTCGCGGGTAAGCAGGTGGGAAACCCAAATGCTGCCGCCTTTTAGGCTGATGTCCTCTACCTTTCTCCTGAAGCTGGTACTTAAGTGTTGAGGCCCTACTAACTTAGTGAAGGTCTGCTTAACGTCAACGTCGCTGATTACAGCCTTATTTGCCCATATCTTCTTCTCATCGGTAGTAGCAGTTTCTCTTAATCTAACTCCAACCGCGCGCCCATCCTGGATAATAATCTCATCCACGGGGCAGCAGGTGCGTACAACCGTGCCATGTGCTATAGCGCATCTTATTATGGAGTGGAAATAGTCATGCATACCGCCGCGGGGAACGCTGATTCCACCGTAAATCGTGAGGGTTATGTCACAGCCCAGAGCCGGTATGGCAACGCCCTCCCAGTGACCGGCAGCGCCTGAATACCAGGCCACCATAGCGTGCATAACCTTAATAGGTTCGGTCTCGAGATACTCGTCCATTAGGTCGAACATAGTCATATCGAGTAATTCTTCGGTCCAGACATCAGGCTGGTGACGCTTGTATACCTGCATATAGGGGACGTTCTCGGCAGTTACCTCAATCTCGGGGGGATGGGGTGGACACCAGAAGATGGAGCGCAGCAGTTCTTTGATAAATGGAGGGTCGGTAAGCATGCCGCTTATCTTTGCCCAGCCCATGGCGTCCTTGTCAGTTATCGGCGCTAAGCCCTGGGTAGTTGCAACACCCCTCACTTGCTGCTCAGCGAGGTTTTTAGACTGCGGACTCCAGTCCATGCGGAAGCCGTACTTGTGCAGCTCCAGTTGCTCGAATGCGGGTGCTGGACCAGCATACATGTACATGGCATGGGGAGTGATACGCACACCGGGAATAGGCTCGGTGTTCTCAACCGCGCCTCCTGCCTCAGGCCTCTCCTCCAGAACACAGACGCTGGCGCCACACTTGGCCAGATAAGCCGCTGTTCCTACTCCGTTGGGTCCGCCGCCAACGATGACAAAGTCATATCTTTCTTCCTTGGGCATATTTATCTCCTCCCCGCTTGCTTGGTATATGGTACGATTACGTAAGATACGTCTTTATATAGCGCTCCATCTCCTTTGTAGGTTTCCACCACTTTTTAACGCCCAAGTCCTCCGCTACCCTGTTAGCAGCGAGATAGCCAGGCCCGCCGAGCACTAGCCCACCGGGATAGGTGGAGGCTCCGCACAGATAGAGACCTTTAATAGGAGTGCTGTGGTTAGAGCAAGCCTCGTTGGGGCGGAAGCAACCCATCTGAATCGGGGTGTAGTCGCCGTGCTTGATGGAGCCGCGACGCATGTTGGGGAAGCGTATCTCAATATCCTTCGGTGTTTCCTGCTTGGCCATGACAATATTTTCCCGCTTCATGTTAGGGGCTGCCTTCGCCCATTTGGCCAGCATTGCTTCCATAATCTCAGGGCCTCGCTTGTCCCATCCTCCGTCGATGCCATAAGGAGCGTGCATCTGGAAGAAGGAGATATGGCCTGGCTTCCGAACCAGATGCGAATCGAGGAAGCTTTCACAGGTGGCATGCCCACCGAGGCTGTTCTTGTCGATCTTGCCTGCTACTACGTTATCCCAGTGTGCCAGGAGTTGCTTGGTGCTCTCGAAGCCGAATATAGTCATGAAGGACTCATCGACCCACTGGTCTTCGCAGGCATAGTGGGGAGCCTCTTTCGATACGACATGCACAGTGTTAAAGCTCCATTTGTCGTACTTCCAGCGTTCCACAGAATCCTTAAGGTCTGTCGGCAGCTTATTTTTATCCATAAGGTCAAAGAAGGTGGTGTGGGGATCAAGGCTGGATATGACCACGTCGCTATTGAGAGTACGGCCCTCCATAAGTTCAACACCTGTAACTGAGCCGTTATGCCTGTTGATCTTGATAACATCGGAGGACTCCAATATAGTGCCGCCAGCCCGGACTATCTCTCGTGACAGAGCTCCAGCCAGCTTGTGTGAACCGCCGTGTAGATAGCACTTATTCATGCCCCGGTCAATAAGGAGCGGGACATAGAAACCTATCCCCGTCTCCCTGGGATCCAGCCCCCACATACAACTGATGTACAGCAGGAAAGCCCTTATCCGGTCATTCTCGAAGTGGTTATTAATGATATCGAGGGGGCTTTGCTCCACGAGTTCCAGCATCTCGCGGCCGATATCAGTGCGCTGCATAGCCACGGTAAGGTCTATAGGAGGCATAGCAGGTATATAGGTTGCCGGAGCCAGTATCTCGCTCACTATGCGCCGCCAGTTCCTCATCAATTTACCGAAAGCGACCGCATCTTTGTCAGAGTACTTATGGAAAGAATCCATGGTATCCTCGATCATGCGCGTTAGCAATAGTGAGCCGCCGTCCCCGAACACCATGGCGGTCTGCAGGTTGGGCTTGATCCAGACCAGGCCATGGCGCTCCATGTCGAAGTCCTTGATGGCAGGCATAAAGTCGACCATGAGGTGATAGATGGCGTGCATGTTGGAGTAGAACCCTGGATATAGTATCTCTTCAGTGGCCAGTCCACCGCCGACTTCGTAGCGCCGCTCGACTATGGCGACCCTGAGGCCGGCGCGTGCCAGATATGCCGCTGTGATAAGGCCATTTGGTCCGGCTCCGATGATAACAGCATCCCAATCGCTCTCGGCAGGGAACTCGGAGAAGAAGCACTGGGGGTGTGGCTGACCGACAAGCTCTCTTTTCTGTTTCATGTTTTTCCTCCTTAGCGGGTTGATACCGATGACGGACGGTTCGGTATTGCCGATATTTTGCCTTCTTCGGGAATGTACCAGGGCGAAGCATACCACCAGTCGCCTGGCTCAGCGATGCCGTCTTCTATCAGGATGTGCATCAGGTTGTAGCCGACAGCCATCAGGCATAGGCCACCGGGGTGGGCGGATGACTGGTGGGAGAGATACAGGCCGTCAATGCCCGGTACGCGGTAGCGTGCCAGCTCGGGCAGCGGGCGCTCGTTCCACCACTGGTCCCGGTCACAGCGGAGTCCGTACCAGGAGCCGCCAAGCATCCCGGTGTTGCGGAACTCCTGCTCCCGAGGGGATTCCCCTAAGATTTGGATGATATTATCGGAATCAAGATTCTCGACCACCTGGCTGAGTGCTTTGCGCATGTATTCGTTCCACTTGACCTTGTCTTCCATCGCGTCCATGCCGTCCACGTTATACTCTGGCGTGGGGACCAGCATCCACTGGGGCCCGTTGATATAGACCCCGGGGCGGGTACTCTGGGGGTGACACTCGGCGTAGGTCTCACTGGCAACCATGCCGTACATCGCTCTCTCCGGAGGGATGGTGAGGTTGCGCTGATGCCCCATAACCTCCGTCACGTTTTCGAAGTACAGCTCCCGCGAGTCATTGGGAAAGAACGGACCCGTGAAAGACCCGTAATCTTCGTACCTGTAGCCGGGCGTCTGGAACTTGGGGCGTACACGAAGCCGTTCACGGGTCAGATAGTGCGTCATGTAGAGGCTCCCGCCCTTGAGGCTGAGATCCTTGATCCTCTGCAGGAAGCCGCTGTCCAGATGCCGGGGCCCTATCATTTCGAGGAAGGTCGGTTTTATGTGAACGGCGCTTATCACCGCCTTATTCGCCCAGATCTTCTTCGCACCCCAGGTGGCATCGTCCCTGAGCCGTACACCGACGGCACGATCGTGCTCTATGATGATCTCCTCCACGGGGCAGCACGTACGCACGACGGCACCGTGAGCAATCGCACAGCGCAGCAGGGCATGATAGTAGCCGTGGATGTTGCCGCGCGGGGCCACGGGCATGGCGACGGCAGGCGGCATGACGGTGGCCACGCTGCACAGTGCCGGGATAGCTGCTCCCTCCATGTGGCCGTGGGCCCCCGATACCAGGGCTATCCATGCCTGGTTCACCTTGAAGGGCTCGGTATCCAGGTACTCGTCCATGAGGTCGAACATAGTCCACTCGAGTAGCTCTCTGGTCCACATGTCCGGCTGGTGCTGTTTGTATACCTGCATAAAGGGGATAGTGTTCTCATTGAGCTCGACGTGGGGGGGATGCGGCGGACACCAGAAAGTGGCACGCATCAGGTCTTTAAAGAACGGGGGATCGGTCAGCAGGCCGGTTATCTTGGCATAACCCATCTTATCTTTATCGGTCACCTTCGACAGGCCATCGGTAGTAGTCATGTACCTGTCAGTGTTAAATGGGACAATTGCGCCCGCCTTCCAGTCCATGCGGAAGCCGTACTTCCATAGCTCCAACTGCTCCCAGCCCGGAGCTGACCCTCCGTAGTTGGCGATGGCATGGGGCTGAATGCGCACACCGGCTATAGGTTCGCAGGTCTCCTGCGCTCCGCCGCACTCTGGCCTCTCCTCCAGCAGGCAGACACTTAGTCCGCACTTGGCCAGATAGGCTGCCGTAGTTGTGCCGTTGTGGCCGGCACCGATGATGACTATGTCGTACCTTTCTTCCTTGTTCATGTACCACCTCCCATAAGTTATTTGGTTAAGTAAGTATAGGCTTACGTCAGGTACGTCTTGATATAGCGGTCCATCTCAGGTGTCGTCTTCCACCACTTCTTGACACCCAGGTCTTCGGCCACCTTGTTAGCGCCCAGATAGCCCGGACCGCCGAGCACCAGGCCTCCTGGATACGTGGAAGCGCCACACACGTAAAGCCCCTCTATGGGTGTCTTGGTGCTTGAGCACTCCTGATTAGGGCGGAAGGAACCCAGTTGTATGGGCTTGTAATCCCCGTGCTTGATACCGCCGCGGCGCATGTTGGGGAAGCGGGTCTCGATATCCACCGGAGTCTCATGGACGGTCATGATGATATTCTCACGCTTCATGTTGGGAGCAGCCTTCTGCCATTTCGCTAGGACTGCTTCTTCCATCTCTTTGGCTTTCTTTTCCCAGCCGCCCTGGATTTCGTAGGGGGCGTGCATCTGAAAAAAGGAGATATGTTTGCTTGGCTTGTCGCTGAGGTGGGGATCGTGGAGGGTCTCGCAGGTGGCGTGCCCGCCGAAATTAGCGCCTATCTTGCCTGCTACCACGTTATCCCAATGCGCCAGAAGCTGCTCCGTGCTTTCAATGCCGAAAATGGTCATGAATGCATCGTTTATCCAGGGGTCGTCGCACTTATACCGGGGAGGTTCCTCAGAGGCAACATGTAGAGTATAGAAACTCCACTTGTCGTACTTCCATCCGTCAATCAAAGCTTTGAAGTCTTTATCCATGTGCTGTGCTCCGACGAGGTCGAGGAAGGTGGTATGCGGGTCGAGAGTGGACATGACTACCTTACTGCGCAGGGTGCGCCCTTCGGCAAGCTCTACTCCAACAGCCCTGCGATTTTGCATTATTATCTTGCTTACCTCTGCATGTTCCAGAATTAACCCGCCTGCTTTGATTATCTCCCTGCCCATAGCGCTGGCGAATTTATGCGAACCGCCGTAGCAATAGCATTTATTCATACCCCGGTCGAGGAGGAGGGGCACGAAGAAGCCTATCCCTGTCTCTCTGGGGTCCAGCCCCCACATGCAACTGGCATATAGCATAAGGGCTCGCACCCGGTCGTTTTCAAAGGTGTTATTGATGATGTCCAGCGGGCTCTGCTCGATGAGCTCCAGCATCTCTTGTCCGACCTTGGTCTTCTGGAGTGCCATGCTCATCTCTATCGGTGTCATGGTAGGCACATAGGTGGCTGGAGCCACAATCTCGTCGACGATGCGCCTCCAGCTTCTCATCACCTTGCCGAAGTTGACCGCATCCTTAAAGGAGAACTTGCTGATGGAATCCTTGGTGTCCTCTATCATTTGTGTGAGGAGCAGTGACTTGCCATCCTCGAAAACCATGGCCGTTTGCGCATTGGGCTTGATCCAGAGAAGCGAGGGCCCGTCCAGGTTGAAGTCCTTGATAACGGGCATGTAGTCAACCATCATGTGATAAATAACGTGCGGGTTGGAGGAGTAACAGGGATATAGTATCTCCTCAGTGGCCAGTCCGCCTCCGATTTCGTAGCGGCGCTCGACGAGAGCTACTTTCAGCCCTGCTTTAGCCAGATAAGCCGCTGCCATCAGCCCGTTAGGACCCGCGCCTATGATAACGACGTCCCACTCGCTATTTTCGGGAAACTCCTGAAACATATGTCCAAAAATATCATCAGTCGTCACGAAGTTCCTCCTCTTGGTCGTATCAGCGAGGTATTGCAGAAACCTTTTCCTTTTGGGGTATGTAATACGGCGACGGGTACCACCATTTGCCTGGCTCAGCGATACTGTCCTCAATAAGTATGTGCATCAGGTTGTAGGGTATAGCCATGAGGCACAGCCCCCCCGGATGTCCTGTGGTCTGGTGACAGGTGTAAAGTCCTTCAATAGGAGTGCGGTATCGGGCCAACTCCGGCATAGGACGCCGCGTCCAAGATTGGTCACGGCAGTGGCGGGAGCCGCACCAGGTGCCGCCTATGAGACCTGTATTACGGAACTCCACTTCCCGGCCGGTGGCTGACCAGAGGTGGATAATGTTTTCATCCTCAAGCCCGTCCAGCGCCTGACTGAAGGCCTTGCGCATATAAGCGTCCAGCTTGGCTTTTTCTTTGTCCTGCGCATCGATGCCTTCAATCTGATACTCCGGGACAGGGACATTCACCTCGAAGGCGGCTGAAATATATCCCTCGCGATATCTACCCTGACAATCGGTAGGATTGAATGCCTGGGAAGGAGTGAGGAACCACATCAACTTTTCAGGTGGCAAGGTGGGAAGGCTCTTACGTGCATCGCAGTCAGCCACGTTTTCATAGTAGAGCTCCCGTGAGTCCGATGGGTAAACCCCTCCGGAGGCAACCTTTGCCGGTCCTGCAACACCTGTTTCGCTCTCCTGCATTGCTTTGAATTTCTTATTCCACTGTATAGGCTTGCGAGTATGGTAAGTAGATACATAAAGCGTGCCGTTCTTCAGGCTGATGTCCTTCACTTTCTGAATAAACGATGGGTCGAGATGCTCCCTGCCTATCATCTTGAGGAAAGTCTGTTTATAGTCTACGGCGGCTATCACTGCCTTGTTCGCCCAGATTTTCCGGCCGCCTATTGCCGCTGTCTCCCTCAAGCGCACTCCCATCGCTCGCCCGTCCTGCACTATGATTTCCTCGACAGGGCAGGCCGTGCGCACCACCGCGCCGTGGGCTACGGCGCAGCGGTGGATGGCATGGAAATAGCCGTGGAGGCCACCGCGCGGAATGCTGAGTTTACCTGTATTCGGTAGAATAAGAAGCTGTACACTGAGCAAAGCCGGGATGGCTACACCTTCCCAATGTCCGGCGGCTCCCGATGCCCAGGCTGCGAACGCCATAGTTACTTTGAAAGGCTCGCTCTCACAAAACTCGTCCATAAGCTCGAACATCGTCCAGTCACGCAACTCCGGTGTGCATACATCGGGCTGGTATTTTTTGTAAACCTGCATGTAAGGGGTGTTTTCATCCGTCACTTCCACTTCAGGGGGATGAGGGGGGCACCAAAAGGTGGCACGCATAAGCTCTCGGGTGAAGGGAGGTTGACCGAGCAGGCCGCCCAATTTGGCGAAGCCCATGGCATCCTTTTCTGTGATGCGAGTCACCCCTTGAGTGGTAGTGTTGCCTGCAGTCAGCGATCTCATCATATCCTCGGGGTTCCAGACCATGCGAAAACCGTACTTGTGAAGCTCAAGCTGCTCGAAACCCGGGGCGGGGGATGCGTACATGAGCATGGCATGAGGATAAATGCGCACACCGGGTATAGGTTCGACAGTCTCGCATGCGCCGCCACATTCTACGCGCTCCTCCAGCACGCAGACGCTCAGGCCGCATTTAGACAGGTATGCTGCCGTAGTCATCCCGTTAGGGCCTCCACCTATGATGACAACATCATATCTTTCATCTCTGGACATAGTTTCCTCCTACCAAATGCACTGCGGAAATAAGCAAAGTAGGATTAAATGCTGGACATAAAAATACCATCACAACCCTGCTCGCCAGTTTAGAGCAAAGCTGGTAACCAGCCGTTTCGACCAGTGCTAATTTATGCGATTATATCTAAGCCCGCTCATTTAAGATCTGCTTCTTTGAGAGGCAGGTCTAAAAAAAGAAGCCACAAACCCTATTGAGGGAATTGTGTCACATCTGTGGTGAGATATTTGTACTGCACAGTTGTGGGGGTGTCAATGGAGAAAACCCGATGTTTTTATGTAGTGATTATGGCATACGGGGGAGAGGTGAAATTGATGTAGGTTTGCTTAAATATTGTATTGGAATGACCTGTTTCGCAATCAAGCACATTCAGTTTAGGGTGGACTTGCATTTTGGGAAGGCCATCAGCTTCGGAGTTAAAGTCACATTTCACTGATGATTGCTCCGGATGATATCTTACCCGCCGCTGATAGCGAGCACGAAGAAAAGCTCGTCGCCATCGTTCAGCGGCTTCGTCAGGTCATCGGCCGAGATTTTTTGTCCATTAACAAAAAACCATATCTGGGGTCGCAGATTGCCCTGCTTATCATAAAGCCATCTCTTTATTTTCGGGAATCGAGCTTCTAATTCGTGAAGGCATTCCACAGTGTTATTTCCTGTTACCTTCACAAACTCTTGACCGTCGGTAAATTTGCGGAATAGCGAAGATATTTTTATAGTGACATTCATCATCTACACTCGCAGCAATTCGGGTCTCTCTTCAGTCTGACTTCACTGAATTTCATGCTTAGTCCATCGTAAATCAAGAGCCTGTCTGTAAGCAATTCGCCTATGCCCAGGATATACTTCAATACTTCGCTAGCCTGAATGCAGCCTATGATTGCAGGGGTAACTCCCACCACAGGGATCTTACCGGGGATAACGCCTTGGTACAAGCACCTCAAGCACGCTGTCTTGCCAGGGACTACTGTGGTGGCCCTGCCCTCGAAGCCGTAGACTGCCCCATGAAACAAGGGCAGTTTTTTCTTGACGGCAACCTTGTTTAACAGAAACCTTGCCGGAAGATTGTCCATAGCGTCCACTATCAAATAATCGCCCAGAATGTCGAACACATTATTCTCATCAATCGTTTCTTTTATAGCCTCTACATTAATTTGCGGATTAAGCACCTCTAGCTTCTCTTTAGCCGAGTCAACCTTATCCCTTCCTATGTCCTTATCTGAGTGCAGCACCTGACGGTTCAAGTTGCTGAGCTCCACCTTGTCACCATCTATAATTTTGATTCTCCCCACACCAGCTACGGCTAAATAGGTTAAAATGGCAGAGCCGAGACCGCCGACCCCAGCAACCAAAACCTTTGCCTTCTTAAGTTTTTCCTGCCCCGATTTTGACCAGCCGGGAATCAGTATTTGTCTTTCATATCTTGCTAGTTCCGACTTGTCGAGCATCTTCCTCTCTCATCAATAGCAATGGCAGCAATGTTAAAAGCACTGTTTGATATTAACCCATTTGGCTTATCATTGCCAGCGGGTCTCTTAATTAATGGGAGTACCTGTCCCCCGCGGGGGACAGGTACTCGACTCAAGGAGGGCAGGGAACTTAAGGTCTATTTGTATAGTTTGGCGGCAAGCTCGGACAGGCCCAGGCTTACCAGTTTTTCCTTCAAGGGGCGGCCCTTGGCATCCAGGCCCCTTGCTTTATAGTAATCTTTCAGCATTAGTTCTACATTGGGCACCGAGCCCGCAGCGCCACCGTCAGGGAGCGGGGTCAAAATCCGCTTCGGCATTCGGTCGTCTGCGGCTGTAATTCCCATGAGATTGTTCAGACCCCTTTGAAGCATCCAGATACGCTCGCCACACTCCATGATTTCTTTTAGGTCGTAGTCAAAACCGGTGGCAGCCTTCAGCGCCTCCGCCAACTCGGTAATCGACATGGACATGAGGCCGAACTGGCACATTGTCGCTGCATTTGACAGCATTGCCACGTTTTCGCAGATAAAGTTAAGCTCACCTTTGCCCTCGTCAGCCTTGGGGTCGTAGCCGCCTGTTATACCAATGTCCGGCCAGGTGGTCCAGCTCGATTCAATCTTGCCTATCTCGGATGCCACGTGGCAGGCGCCACGATTGGACATCACGAAACCGAGGCCATGACCATGGGACCCCCGCGAATCGTACAAAGCATACTCGAGGCCTTTAATCTCCACTGTATAATCTGCTGCATTCTTGCCTATCTTTTTAGCCGCACCGCGGCTGCCCTCCGCCAGCACATTGCCGAAGTCTTTGCGGTATGTTATCTTCTCCATCATCGCCAGGACATCGTCTGCATTCCCCCACCTCAACTGTCCCCCTTCCAGGTCCTTGGACGTAATTAGGCCCTTCTCGAAGCACTCCATGGCGAAGGCAATGGTGGCCCCGCAGCTAATGCTGTCCATGCCATATCGGTTCGCCATCTCATTCATTTTGAGGATGGCTGCCATGTTTTCAATAACCATCAGGGAGCCGAAGGCGCCGATTGTCTCATACTGGGGGCCGGGCCCCTCTGCAATGGCGTAGGGCCCCTCAGCTAGCTTTACTGTTCTCTTGCACGCTATGGGGCAGGTGTAGCATGCATGTGGCTTTATCAGGTAGGCACCCAGCGCACCGCCGCCGAGCAGCGGCCCCAGCCAGTTGCCGTCGCCCACCGTGTAATTCTTAACCGGCAGAACGCCGGTCATAGCATTTACGTCCACCCCCATTGCGGTACCGGCGCCTGTGAGGGCCTGCGTGATGACACTTTCCTTGACCTTAGCCAGAGCATTCTTGCGTACATTCTCGAACTCTTCCAGATCGGCTGGTATCACTTTGCCCGTGCCACTGATAACAATAGCCTTCAGCTTCTTGGAGCCCATCACCGCACCGCCGCCGCAGCGGCTGACTGAGCCCCATTTCGTATTCATTATGTTGGCAAACTTTACCAGGTTCTCTCCGGCAGGGCCTATCTCCAGCACGTCTGCTTTGTTGCCATGACGTTTCTTGAGAATATCCGAGGTTTCATATATATCCTTTCCCCACAAATCGGAGGCGTCCTTAATCTCCACCTTGTCATCTGCTATCACGATATACACAGGTTTCTTGGAAGCGCCTGATATGGCAATTCCATCGTAACCTGCTCTCTTCATTTCAGCCGCGAAGTTGCCTCCGGCCGAGCCCTGTCCCCAGATACCTGTCTGAGGTGATTTAAAGGCTGCCAGCAGGCGTGAAGATGTGAAAAAGTTGGTCCCTGACAAAGGGCCAGCCATAAGGAAAAGTACGTTCTTGGCGGACAGTGGTTCAGTGTCGGGAGGAACACGATCAAAGAATAGCTTCGCTGCGAGCCCGGCCCCTCCGATAAATTTTCGCAACACATCGTCTTTTATCTCGGTAGTTTTGACTTTGCCACTGCTTAGGTCTATATCAAGTATCTTTCCTCTGTTTGTTCCCATTTCTACCCTACCTCCCTGATTATTATTATAAGATAAGACCTCCTAATTCTATTAATTTTGCTGACTACACTAGTAAGGAGCGCGTTTCAGTTGCTCCCTGGCCCTGACGTAGGATGTATAAGTGATGCATTGTTTGCGATTGATATACTTTTCCAGGGGAATAAGCTGCTTTCTTTTCCTGGTTATGCCATTACGCACGACCAGGCTCATGGCGTTGCTGGCTCCTGAGCCATAAGATGCGAGCAAAATCGTTTCATCTGGCTTTGCCTTATCCAGTACTCCCGCAAGGCTGATGAATGTCGAGCATGACCCCAAGTCGCCCAGAGTTGATGCAATTCCCGGGGCCAATCTGTCTTTCTGTATTCCCAGATCTTTAGCAGGTAAGCTCGGAATTCGCTCATCCGGCTGCGCAAATACTGCGTAGGTATAATCCTGTGCTTTCTTTCCCAGTTTCTCCAAAAGCCCCTTGCATGCCTCAGCTACGTGTTTTTGATAGCCATATTCTCGGTCAAACCGGTAATCGTTCAGGTTAGATACCCACGAATCTTTAACAGACCGCCATCTGTCCAGGAAAAAGGTAGAATAGGTATGCAAACCCTCAAAGTCGGCGATAGCGCCTGCAGCGCTGATCACCATAGCTACGGCTCCAGCGCCGAAGTTGGCATCGCCTTCCGTGCCTGGAGCAGTAGCTCTGTTCTCTGCGCCGATAACGAGGCCGCATTTGATTCTTTTGGCAGCTATGGCATCTAGGCATCCTAAAAGCGCGTTGGCAAGCGCATTTAAGGAGCCTGAGTAATCTATCATGGTAGTTTCCGCAGGCAATCCCAGGGTTTCAGCCAGGATGGGGGTTACATATTGCTCTATATATGGTGAAGACGCTGTGCCGATGTATATTGCCCCGATTTGGGCCGGATCGATGCCGGCATGTTTCATGGCATTGTCGGTGGCCTCGGCTGCCATGGTTACGATATCCTCGTCCGTCCCGCAAACCGATTTTTCTCCTCCTGCCCAGCTACCCCAGGGAATAGCAGCTTCTTTTTGCTCAATCCTGTAACGTGGAATATAAACTCCGTAGCCGATTATACCAGCCAAGTTAGCCTCCTTAATATATATTACGGGGAGCGAGATAGAATGTTGACGGCAGAAACACCGAATGCAGGGCCACCTACATTATGCTGCAGCCCGATTCCATTCTTGAGTTTCACCTGACGTTTATCTGCTTCCTCTCGCAGTTGGGTGACGAGCTCAAAGATCTGGCCCAGGCCGGTAGCCGCTATGGGGTGCCCGTGTGCTTTCAATCCCCCGCTGGGATTTATGGGCAGGCTGCCGTGCATGTCGAACTCGCCATCTTTGAGCTTTCGCGCAGCCTCACCTTTGCGGACAAAGCCTACGTCCTCAGCGTTCATTAGCTCGGTGTTGGTGAAGCAGTCGTGCAGCTCGGCGAAGTCAACGTCGCTCGGCTTGATGCCTGCCATCTGGAAGGCACCTTTGGCCGCCCTGACTGTAGAAAGCTGCTCAATGAAGCTATTCCTGTCCCAGAGCTGGTTGTGGTCTACGCCTACGTTGCTGGCCAAAACATATACCGGCTTGCTAGTGTATTTCTTGGCCAAGTCGGCGCGACAAACAATCGCAGCGGCTGCGCCGTCGGTCTGAGGGCAACAATCGAACAGGTGAAGCGGCCAGCAAATGACAGGGCTGTTGAGGACACGCTCCAGGGTTATCTCGAATTGATAATGTGCGTAGGGACAAAATGTCCCGTTATGATGGTTCTTGACAGCCACTCTGGCGAAGTCCTCCATGGTGTACCCGAGTTCGTACATCTGTCTGGTAGCATGCATAGCCTGAATGGCCGGGCCACCCTGCCCGATCATCCAGGCCGGGTGGTTGCCTGTTTCAGCGCCGCCGCCGCCGCCAGCGCCCCCCAGCGATTCAGCGGAAGGCTTGTCTCTCATTTTCTCTGCCCCGAGTGCCAGGACAACATCATACATGCCTGAAGCTACGCCGAGACAGGCGTGCCTGAAGGTATCACCTCCGGTGGGACAGGCATTTTCGAGTCTGGTACAGGGTATATTGCGGTTGCCTATCATGCTTGCCAGGGATTGCCCGCTCTGAGCGCCCTGGCCGATGAAGCCTCCGCTCCACTGTCCAAACCAGGCGGCCTTGATTTCTTTGGGGTCTATTCCTTTGTCAACGTTTTTCAGACAATTTAGATACGCTTCCTGAATCATATTTTCCAGGCTTTTTTCAAAAAGCTCCCCAAACTTGATCATCCCCACCCCGATAACAGCAACTTTGCCTCTCATATTTTTACTCCTCTACCAATCTGAACTTGTAGCCATAGACGTTCAGCCCTCTATCTGTGGTAAGCTTTCTGAGAACCATCTCCACCTTGGCGCCTATTTTGACGTCTTCAGGCGCGCCAAACTCTGTCATCAGCCCCTGGTATCTGCCGCCTCCCTCCAGGTCGACTATGACAGGCATGATAGGCGGCTCAAAGGTTGGTGGCGGCGCCCAGTTCACACAGAAGGTATGTATCGTTCCTCTTTTAGGGAGCTGGTATTCCTCAAGCTTTTGACTGCCGCATTCATGGCAGATTTTGGTTCGAGGATAGCTGATGTGGCCGCAATCCTGGCACTTGATACCTATAAGCCTGAACACTTCGGGGTTAAATCGCCAGAATACTGGCGATGCCGGTGCCGGTTGAGTCATTGGTTAACCTCCTTACTCGATTTAGATGCAAAAACTGCCGTTAAGTTTGCCTTATCGTGGCAATTCCAGCCCTCTCATGGCAATTACATTTCTTTGAATCTCGGATGTGCCGCCTCCCATGTTCAAGCTGATACACTCTTGATAAGAGCTTTCAAACCTTCCCCTCAAAGGGGCCCATTTGGAGCCAGACTTCACTTGCCCGTAGAGGCCGAGAATCCTGGAGCCGGCATAGGCCAGGCGCTGTCCCAGCTCACTTCCGTAAACCTTTCCTGAGCAGGCCGTAACGGCAGCCGGGATAACAAATGCTTCCCCTTTCTGTTGCAGCCAGGCTACCTTGTAGGAGAGAGCAATCCCTACCTCCACGTCGATAGTCAATTGCGCCAGAAGTTGGCGGACCAGAGGCTGCTCCGAAAGGCGCTTACCATCTCGTTTAGTCTCTTTGCAATACTCTATAAGCTCTTCGAGGTTTCGTTTGGCCTCTGCCATAAACCCTATGCTAGATCTTTCGAAGTTCATGGTCATCAGGCTGACATACCACCCCCTGTGCTCGTCGCCGACCATATTTTCCTTCGGCACTTTAACATCATCGAAGTACATTTCGTTAAACATATGGGTGCTGTTCATAGCCTTCACAGGGCGGACATTGATGCCAGGCGTGCTCATATCCACAAGGAAGAACGAAAGGCCGCGGTGCCGGGGTTGCTCTGGGTCAGTCCTTGCCAGCATAAAGCACCATTGAGCGCGATGCGCGCCGCTTGTCCAGGTCTTCTGCCCGTTGATGATATAGTAATCTCCGTTCCTGACGGCCCTCGTCTTAAGGGAAGCCAGGTCGGACCCGGCGTTAGGCTCGCTCCAGCCCTGGCACCACATAATCTCACCATTGGCTATGGGTGGCAGATGCTGCCGTTTCTGCTCCTCGTTACCTGACGCAAGGAGGGTGGGGGCAAGCATCCCCACGCCTTGTACGTCTATGCCCGGAGCCCTGTAGTACGCTTTAGCCGCATTGAACAGGAGTTGCTCCATGATAGGAGCTGCCTGCCCGCCGTATTCCCTGGGCCAGGGGCGGGAGAGCCATCCTCTCTCTCCAAGCCTCCTCGCCATATAGCGATGGAATCCCCATGCCTCATCGTTATCATAGATGCTTTCTGCACTCAGAGGTGGCGACTTTTTCATCTCTTCTCTGAAGAAATTCTCGAATTCCGCCTTCAGCGCTTCTTGCTCAGGAGTGAGACGGAAATCCAATATGACCACCCCCTTTTAAAAATTGTTTACTCAAAGCCCGACGATGCAGACGCTGACTGTGGGCGCCAGAGGCTCGTGTCCCATATTATGGGCGAGGCCCAGCTTGGGATTTTTTATTTGACGCTTGTCTGCCCTGCCTTGAAGCTGAAGGTAAAGCTCATACAGCATCCTTATGCCGGAGGCGCCGATAGGATGACCGAAGCACTTTAAGCCACCATCGGGCTGCACCGGCAGGGCTCCTGTCAGTTCAAAGGTCCCGGCATCGATATCCTCCTTCACCTTGCCTCTCTGGCTGAACTGAAGGTCTTCCATTGTTACAGCCTCGGTGATGGAGAAGCAGTCGTGTACCTCCGCCATGCTTATTTCTTTGCGGGGATTTTTGATCCCGGCTTCCTTATAAGCTGCCAAGCCGGCACGGTATCCTTCTTCTACATGGGTGAAATCGTAGTCTGTGGTCAAGCGGCCTGAGGTGGGGCTGGCACATATCTGCAGAGCCTTGATATATACCGGGTCCGGGCGGAACTTTTTTGCTAACTCGGCGCTGGTTATGATTGCGGCAGCGCCCCCGTCGGAAACACCGCAACAGTCGAACAGTCCCAGAGGCCAGGCGATGATGGGAGCATTCAACACGCGCTCCACGGTTAGCACATTTCGCAGATGTGCCTTGGGATTCATAGAGCCGTTGTAGTGGCTCTTCACGGATATCTTAGCCAGCATAGTCTTGCCTTCCTGGGGGCTCAATCCATAGCGGTGAAAATACTTTGTCGCCATCATGGCGAACATGCCTGGCATAGTCGCTACGGCATGGGTGTGGGTTAAATTATCCATACCAGGCAGGCCGCTCGTGCCCTCGTCCTTGAGTTTCTCGAAACCGACAGCAAGGACGATATCGTAAATGCCGGCAGCCACAGAGTAGGAGGCGTTTCTCACGGCATCGTGTCCAGAGGCGCAGGCGTTCACGCAATGAGAAACAGGTTTAAATTGTAACCTCAGCGGCTCGCTTACAGAGCGTCCTCCGTGTCCGCTGAAAATGCTGCCTGCCCAGGCGGCCTCGATATCTTTAATCTCAATACCCGCATCGGCTAAAGCCTCGTTAACAGCTTCCACAATCAGGTCGCTGGGGCCTTTGCCCCACAATTCACCGAACCGGGTGCAGCCCATGCCTATAATGGCAACCCGGTCTTTAATGCTCCCCGACATATCTTGCCTCCTTTAACACCTGATGGGGCGAGCCTTCCAGTAATAGTTGGCGATGCCCCGATTGAAGTACACCTTCCTGAAGGTCATCTCAACCTTCATTCCAACCTGGACTTCAGCGGGGTTTCGGTCTGTGAGGTCAAAAAGCATCCTGCCGCCGTCTTCGAAGTCGATCAATACTACAGAGGAAGGTGGGTCCGGGGCTGGAGCCAGTTGGTCCAGGGTATAGCTAAACACAGTCGCCTTTTTTCTGGAGAAATCGTAGTCATCGAAGTCATCTACTGCACCGCATACTGCACAGACGCGGATGGGTGTGGTGGTGATGCCGCCGTTGTCATACTGAGGCGTCTGGCATTGTCTGCACTTGATTCCCCAAAGCCCTAAAAGGTCTTTTCTCTGCCTCCAGATTGCCGATACGGAGATGGGGCCTCTATCGGGACGCCTGGCCTGGTCAAGGGGCACGATTTCGCGCCAGCGCAGATAATCATTGTAGTTCTCCATCATATGCTTGGATTCCAGGTGTTTGGAGAATCCTCGGCGCGCCCCCAGTTTCTTGATGGCGTTAGTCACCTGTAGAACAAAAGCATCGGCGCCATTACCATAGCCAGCGAAAAGGATTTTCTCTCCGGGTTCAGCCTGTTCCAGTGCGCTTATCAGCATCACGAAAGGCATAGCTGAGCCCAGGAGCCCCACGTTCATGAAGATACCTGCCGGATCGAGCAATTGGGTAGCGTCAAAACCAAGCTCCGATGCAACTCTTCCGTGTCTTCTTACATCGCCTGGCGGATCGAAAACGACCTTAGCGAAGTCCTTGGGCGAAAGCCCGCACTTATTCATTACTCCTGATAAGACCTCGGGCATTACTCTGGAATAGCTTTCATCCATAACCATGCGGTCTTCCCAGGCGCGGATGAAAGTGTCGTTCTCGCTCCTCCATGTTGCCGCCAGTTCATCTGAGACAGAGTAGCTATCCAGAATTTCGGCAATAACGTTCTTCTTACCCACAAGAATCGCTCCGGCGCTGTCTCCTAAAGCCTGTTCGTTTATCCCGGAGGGAGGCGCCATTCTGGTATCTGATGCTGCCACCAGAATATTGCTGGCCCTACCGGCTTTTACGGCGTCCAGAGCGAATCCTAATGCTGTTGTCCCGGAGCGCAGCGAGCCCGTTACATCTGATGTCTGAATATCACGGCGCAGGTGCAGCGCCAAGGCCATTGTGGCCGAGCAAAGTTTCTCCTTGTATGGAGATGTAGTGGTGGCAAAAAAGAGACCATCAACTGTGGCGGGGTCTAGGTCTGTCAGACAATCTATAGCTGCTCCCACAGCCATGGTCACACTATCCTCGTCATAATAAGCAATCGCCCTTTCTCCAGGTATAGCAAAGCCTCCCCAGGCCTTGGCAAATTTCTGCCGGTCTATGCGGTGCCAGGGGATATAGGCTCCATACGAGGTTATGCCTATCATAAAAAATCTCCTTTCAACTATTAAAAGGGGCCTACGCCCCTTGTCCACCCCGGCCCTCTTCGCTCACTATCTGCAAGCCCATGCGTTATCCGGGTTATGGTGTTAAAGTCCCATTCCCTACTCTGAGGATAAAACCTTGGCCAGCCTCTGAGTATAGTGTTGGTACTTGTTTTAGTCTACTGCTCTTTCTTGACAACTCTTAAGGGGTAACACTATATGAGGTGGTGGTGGCATGGTATAGACAACAGTGTTATCACCTGACATAATGTACACATGCCAGAATAGATGCTACTAGAAGAGCGAGCATGGTTCTGGGGAGGGTAGATATATGGAGAAAACGAGGCTTCTTGTTGTAGATGATGAGGCTCTATTCCGGGAGCTCTTATGCCGTACTCTGTCCGCAGAACCTGAGTTGGAAGTTATCGGGGTGGCGGGGGACGGCGAGACTGCGGTACAGCTTGCCAAAAAGGAGAAGCCAGATGTGGTGATTATGGATATCGAACTCCTCGGCAAGCTTGACGGGATTGAAGCAGCCCTGCAGATCAAGAAGGAGAGGCCGCAAACTGGGATTGTCATCCTGTCCGCTCACAGCGAGCGACGTTATGTGACGAGCTTGCCCCTTGAGGATATACAGGGGTGGGCATATCTTTTGAAACAGACAGCCCCGGACCTTGCCACAGTGGTGCGCGCCATCGAAGGGAGCAAGGCAGGGATGGTAGTCTTGGATCCGACGGTAGTGGCGGGTCTGCGGCCCAGGCAGGGCTCGGCTGTGGCTAGGTTGAACCCCAGGCATCAGGAAGTGCTGGAGCTGCTCGCTCAGGGGTACAGCAATGCTGCCATAGCTCAACTGTTGAAGCTATCCCGTAAGTCGGTTGAAACCTACATAAACGCTATATACCAGGAACTGCATCTTTCCCACGAACAGGATATTCACGCCCGCGTCAAGGCCACTCTCCTCTATCTGGAAAGCTCCAGGGGCCGTCAGGGATAGACGAGGAAAATCGTCAGGCTGGCACTATGTTATCTGTCCTCAGAGCCGTTACTCTAGTTATGGGCTGAGGTGCAAGGGCTTATCAGAGGAGAGTTGCATAGTGTACAGAGTCATTGTTGTTGATGATGAGCCGGAGTTTCGCGAATGGCTTAAGTCGTTGATGGAAAATAGCAAAGACTTCAAACTAGTGGGCGAGGCTAAAACCGGTACGGAAGCTGTTTACCTCATTCCGTCCGTCCTGCCGGACCTTGTTATAGCGGACATGTATGTACCGGAGCCGGATGGTCTGGAGGTGGCGCGGTATGTTCAGCGCCATTTCTCAGGCATGAAAGCGATACTTGTTAGTGCCTACGAGGAACGAGTTTATGAAAGGCTGGCCAGAGAAGAAGGTGCACTGGCATTTATCCCAAAAGCGAGGCTTTCTCTGGATGCCCTGCGCCAGGCCCTGAAAGGGGAAGCAAAGCAGTAACCTCAGTCCCTTCGCCCGGAGCGCTTCTAACAACGCACTTGCCGCCACCTACCTCAGCGTAGTCCTGCATCATCAATAAACCCCGGCCACCTGTGATGCTTCGTGGTTCGAACCCCTGGGCATTATCTCGCAGAGTTAGGGAGAGCCATTCCTCAGGAAGCAGCCTCAACCCAATAGTGATTTTGCTTGCCTTGGTATGCTTGACTACATTGGTCAGGGCTTCCTCGGCAATGCGATATGCTGCAAGCCTTACCCCCTCTGAAATCAACTGGGGATTTAGTCTTTCCCGCTGCTTGAGCTGTTCATCCAATTCCATCTCGATGTTCAAGGAGGCCTCAAATTGGTCTCCCAGAGACTGCAGAGCCGCAACCAAACCACGGCGCAGGATGGAGGGATAGAGCCTGTGGCTGATGGGGCGGACCTGGTTATCCAGCAATTCCCCCAATTTCTGACGCAGGTCCTTTATTTCTTGAGCCAGCTCTCCGGCGGGGGCCTTGTGCTCCAGTTCCGTAAGCCGGTGCAGCAGAATGATAAGCCTGTTCTGGACTGACCCGTGGAGTTGCTGCGCGATGTCTCTACGCATTGACTCCTGCGCAACTATAATGCGTTGCAGGGATAGCTGCAATTCCTCCGCTCTGGCCATGGCTGCCGCATGTTCAATCCGTTCCTGTTCCGCTATCTTGCGTTCGGTGATATCGCGGAAATTGGCGAGAATGCCGCCCACAACCGGGTCGTTAAGGAAGTTTCTAGCCATAACTTCAAGAGTACGCCACGAGCCGTCTCTGTGCTGTGTTCGCAGTTCGCCTTGTTGTGTAGAACCGGGCTTTTTGACCAGTTCGGTGAATGTCTTAATGACATATGTCCTGTCATCTGGATGGATAAGCATAAATGCGTTCTTGCCTTTGTGCTCGTCAAGCTTGTATCCCAATACACGTTCAATCGAGGGGCTTTGGTACATGATGTCTCCATCACTGTTTAGTATCGCAACATCATCCAATGAGTTCTCTATCATCACCCGAAAATGCTCTTCTCTCTGTTTCAGCGCTTCCTGAGCATGCTGACGCTCGGTCACATCACGGTAATTAATAACAATACCTTTAACCGCCGGATTATTCAGAAGGTTATTCGCTGTCCCTTCCATGATGTGCTCCGTACCATCCTTATGCAAGTAGCGGATTCCGGCAGGTATTGCCTGCGCCGGGTGTTTGGCAAGTCTCTTGAATGTTTTGCTGACCCTTTCTTTATCGTCAGGATGAATAAAGTCGAGTATGCTCTTTCCAATCAATTCTTCGGGTTTTATGCCGAGTATCCTTTCTGCGGATGGACTTTCATAACTTATCGTCAGGTCTTCATTTACAATCGCGATGCCGTCCAGAGAATTCTCGATGAGCGCTCGGAAGTGTTCCTCTCTTTCCCTCAGCATTTCCTCTGCGCGCTTGCGTTCAGTGATATCCCGGGCGTTAACTACGAAACCCCTGACAGTGGGGTCATCGACGAGGTTATTTGTGATACCTTCAACTACATGCCATGTGCCGTCTTTATGCAGGAAACGTACCTCCAGGGCCACCGGCTGGCGGGGATTCCGGGTGAAGTTGTCGAAGTTGGCGGTGATATACTGTACATCTTCGGGGGAAAGGAACTCCAGTGCATTCTTCCCGACTATATCTTCCGGCCTATGGCCGAGTGTCCTTTCCACCGAAGGGCTTACGTAACGGACAGTCATGTCGCTGTTTGTGATCAGGCTGATGTCCATAGAGTTATCGATGAGTACCCTGAAGTTTTCCTCTCTTTTCCTGAGCGCCTCCTCCGCCCTCCTACGCCTGGTAACGTCTCTCATGACAGCGACCAGCGTTTTGGGAATCCCCTGAGCATCTTTGATGACCGAAGCGGCAAAACTGATAGCGATTTCCTCTCCAGCTTTGTTCACAGCGCCGATATCTATATGTTCAGAGGTGCCCTTCTCCAAGACCTCTTTCAAAGCCTCTTTTGCCCTCTCCTTATCAATCGATCTTCGGTATGTAGGCAATTCAAGAGCAGACGTTCCCACCAGTTCACTTGCCTTGTATCCGAGTAGGCTTTCAAAGGCTTTGTTGACATAAACTACTTTGCCTTCTGTATCTACCAGCATAACGCCATCGGGCATCTCTTCGATGGCCGCTGATCTGACGAGTTTGCGTTTAAGCTGTGTTGCGTCAACCCTGTCTATCTCGGAATTCGACTTCTCAAGTTCCGCAACACGCTTGTGCAGAGCTTCCAGTTCCTTTATAAGCTGGTTTTTGGCCTTATCTGCATTTTTGGCCATGAGCCGCTCACCCCTGCCGACTTTTTGCCGAGGACCGGTTTCTACCCGAATTCGCGGGTATAACAAAAAGCATATCAAAAACCTTAAATTAACGCAACTTGCAGGGAGGTTCTCTAACGAACTGCGCCTATATAGCCGTAGAGGTGGAAAAGGCGGGATATAGTCGGTTACATACCAGGCCCTCGCCGGGGCTTTGACGGTTGCCGGATGCGAGGATAGAATTATTAGGGTGAGTGCTCCGGTTTCTAACCATTGAAACGAAGGTGTTGAAACATGAGAGTGGAAGATATGAGGAACTACGGGAAAGGCTTGATGGATAGTGTGCCCGACCCCGGAATGATGGAACGTGAGGGGGAGATGAGGAGGAAGATGCAACAGGAGTTAGAGGGGGAACTGGGAAGTGCGGGTGCGATACAGCTTATGTCTAGAATGAAGGAAGAGAGCGAGCGTATGAAAGCTCGGGATCTTTCCAGTCTGAAAAAGCATGGACTCCGTGATCAAAGATTCATAGGTTCAGTTATTAAAAGGATAGCGCTAATGAAGGCGCTGGCGGATATGATAGGCATGGAGAAGGCGTCCGCGTTACAGTGCAGGCTGGTGGAAAATACTATATGGAAATTGATGTCACCGATGTGGCCATCGGTAGATGACTATAAAGATTGCGGCGACTTCTTTGAAGCTTTCAAGAAATACGGCATGGCTGCTATGATTGCAAATGCGCGTGCTGGGCTGCACGAAGTGGAGTTAGTGGAAGACTCACCCGTCGCACTTGCCTTTAACGTCAAGTATTGTGTCTGGCATGAAGCAGCCAAATTGTTCGGGGACCCCTACTTGTGTTACCCCTCGACATGCTACGGCGACGAAGTAACTATCCCGAGGGTGCTGAGGCATACTGGATATCAGTTCAAGCGTGCCGGGACTCTAGCCCAGGGAGCGCCAGTATGTGACTTCAGATATGAACTTATCGCAACTGGCGAGCATTAACGCTTGGCAACCCTATCTCGAATCATTACTACACCGAAGATGGTGGTAGAAATTGCTATCCCGCCATTGGGGTGCAGCCACATACTACCCTGCCAATTGTTATAGCCTATTCCCGTTCCTGCAAGTTTCTTGTATACCGTTTCGCCAGTTTTGAAATCAATAGCAGTGAGATACCATTTTGACCTGCAAAAGGACACCACCCGGTCGTAGATATACACAAGACCATTGCCCATGGATAGCCTGAACCCGCCGACGCTCTTCTCGTTGGTTGACCAAATCTCTTTGCAGGTATATGTGCCGTCTTTATTTTTTACAGCGTCTACGCGAGTCAGCCCCGGTTCGACGGGGCGGGAGAAGGGGAATGTATGGGGCCCCCAGTTATTCTCGATAATCGCCGAATATACCCCGTTGCCGTTGCCCTTCTCGTCTGCATGGGCAAAAGCAATGGCTGTGAGGTCTGTGGCGCTCTTGCCTTCTGCAAATAGGGGCACGCTGCCCACGATAGCGCCATCTGAACGCTTGATGAATAGCAAATTTATCCGCGGCTCTGCGTTGTCTGCAATGACAATCAGCCCCTCCTGGGGAGTGCCGGTTATGGTCACCGATGTTCCCGAGCCGATGCTGATCAGGCCGGCCTTTTTCTCAGTAGCTTTGGAATACCCCGAGCGCCAGTCTATGATGGGGCTGCCGGTGCTATCGTGGCTGAAGCGGTACATAGCTTGGTCGGAGATAATAAAGACTCCATCCTCACCGACAGCAAAGGAGTTCTCAACCAGCTCACCCTGTATTCGCATCTGGCGGACCATACCGGTATCCACATTTATCGTGCCCACTACTCCCTGTACACTTGCGAACCAATAATATTTACCGTCCCAGTCCGGCAGTACAAAAGCAGGGCTGTCGTCCGTACCGGGCACCATGTAAGACGAGAGGTCGTATTCACGCACCAGTTCGAATTTTTTGCGTTTCTCCATATCGGGAGCCTGGACGACCTGGACGGTATTCTTAGTCGTAGGCACTACGGCGCGGTCCAGGTGGTCAAGATAAAAGTACATCCCTGCGCCCAGATACTCCCAGGGCCTTATGCCTCTGAAGAAAAAAGTCCAGCTCCTGGGAGGTAGGTCATATGATGCCAGTTTCTCCAGAGTATCGGGATCCGTTAGCTCTAGCCACAATTTCATGCCGTTACCGCCGACCCCGACAAGACGTCTCTTGCTGTCGAAGGTAATTGTGCCGTATCCTCCAAAGCCCTCTGTCCTCGAGACGATTTCTGAATTTATCCCGAGTGGCCCGCTAGCTTCGTATGTGTCGCTGATATAGGCGTCGCAGTGCATATTGCTGCCGGGATTGGGGGCCATAAACGCATGCTGAGGAACTTTCACATGAGGTACCGGATTGGAGAATTCTTTGGGATGAAACCGGATTAGCTTCTCGCGCTCTGACACCAGAAAGCGAAGCGGACAATTGGGGATCGGTTTTATCTTGCCCGGGCGCAGCTTCGTTATTAAGAAAATACAAATAGCGCTAATTACCAGCGAAGCAAGTGCTATGTATGATAGGACTTTTTTTTTCATCTTCCTCTCCTTTGCGGTTTTATCTTGTGTTGTTTTACTTCGTCCCTATTGTATCCCGGCGGTCTTCTCCTCGCTCGCCGGCTTAAGGCGTTCATAGCCCAGTGCTTCAAATGCGAAATGCCAGTCTCGGTTTATTTTAGTTATGATACTATCATCTAAGTTCTTATGTGCTAGCTTCTGGTAACCTGCTATAGAGTCAAGGTAGGCGCGGAAGGCTGGCTGGGCCTCGGCGAATCCGGGCAGGCTTAGAGTCTCATAAATTTTACGCAATTGAGCTAAGGGTTCCTTATCTAGGTCCTCATATCTCACCTCAACTAAATTGCCTGCCGGGATGAGCGCTTTATCGGCCAGAAGCCTCTGCATTAGCTGGCTGTAGAACCGCAGGACCCAATTCTCATGTTCGCGCGGGTCAATTTCCTGCAGTTGTGCCCTCTCCATTACGACCCTGTATAAGTGCTGGGTGGAGCGAAATATATTATAAGGATTACGGTAGATGTGGATGAATTTTGCATTGGGGAATAGCTCGAGCAGGGTCTTGATGCGTGCGCTGTCGGCGCAGTTTTTAATAATCAGTCGCTTCCCTCCGGCCTTCAGTGAGGCTTTGCGTAGAACTACAAGGTAAATTTCTTTCCATTTAGAGATAATTGATTCAGGGAGGTTATAGAAATTGGTGACATATCTTTCGAAGAAGTAGGTGGCCCGCCGTGGGAAAGAATACATATGCAGGTATGAATAGGGCGACATGTTGGCAATCGCAAGGTCTTCCTCTTCGGGGTTGTCCAGCGAGAGGGGGATATTATCAATCTCTCTGGTAGGATGCAATTTCTTAGCTATCTGGTTGAACGGCTTCTTGAATATTCTTTCATCAATCAAACATAAACCCGGGGCAAATGCCTGCCACATGGAGACACACCCCAGATTTTTGTCATTGATTAATAGATTATGCAGATGGGTTGTTCCACTCCGCCAGTGGCCAATTATAAATATCGGTGAGGGATGAACAACTGCTTTTCTAACGGTTCTACGGTATCGGAGTGATTCGTAGAGTCTGAAGGGGCTTGTGAACAATGTGACCAGTGTGACGAACAGCGCACGAGGAAGGAATTTTCTGTCTATATCTCTGTTACCCCACAGTAGCTTTAGCCAACTGCGTGATGAGCCGAATATAAACGGGTGTTCGAAGAGGCGAGCGCGCCTCTGTTGAGCCATAACACCTCCTCGAGCCAGCCATTAGGTCACTAACATTTCCGGGCATTTGGAACGGAAGGGACGATATTTTTCTCTTCCAGGTAACTAATGATATGCTGAGCGCACTCCTCCAGACTGCATTTATCGGTCTCTATGATTATCTCAGGGGTCTCGGGCTCTTCATAGGGGGCACTCACGCCGGTAAATTCCTTAACCTCGCCCTTTCTTGCTTTTTGCCAGAGCCCTTTGGCGTCGCGCTTTTCACACTCCTTGACCGAGCATTTGCAGTAGACCTCAATGAACCTACCTCGAGGGTTCAATGCCCTAGCTTGCGCTCTGTCATCTCGATATGGGGAGATGAATGCAGTGATAGCAATCACGCCTGCATCGGCAAACAGCCTGGCAACCTCGCCAATCCGACGGATATTCTCCTTGCGGTCTTCCGGCGAAAATCCGAGGTTTTTGTTAAGCCCGTGCCGAATGTTGTCGCCATCCAGCACGTAGGAATTGTAGCCCTTTTCAAACAGACGGCGCTCCACTTCGTGGGCCAACGTGGATTTGCCGGAACTGGGCAGTCCTGTCAGCCATATAACGATCCCTTTGTGCTGGTTTTTTCTTTCTCTGTCCGTCTGCGACACCAGGGGTTTGTGCCAGGTTATGTTCGTGCTCTTTTGCTCTGTCATCTCTCCTCCGAGCTTATTCCGCGTTTTCGGATGACAGCCGGATCGAAGGTTTCACTACAGGCAGATAAATAGGTCACTGTTACAGGATGCACCTGAGTCAGTTCAACCTGCAGTGATAATATGGCTAGCTATACCAGAATTTGAGAAACAGTGAACTGCCCTGGTACCCGGCAGTTAAAAACCGAGCCAGCCCGTCCCGCTCATTAAAAACAATAGTCGGTCTCGACTATATGAGAAATTATACCATCGTTGTCAAGCTTTCTGACCTCCATTTTATCACAAGGTGCGCTTATAATATTATAGTTGCCTGATTTATCAGGGAGAGCAGCCCAATGAATTGGGCAACTACAAATTTTGAGAATTGCCTGGTATCGTCAATCTGTGATACTATTTTATTTAATCCTAAAAATCTCAATGAGTTAGAGGCATTGTTGAAATATGACCATGTATGATTACAAGTTTGCTGGCGCTTCTCTGACCGCGTGGGCACAGCTTCGTCATACCTGGATTGCGGTGAACAAGGTAGCTGAGATCAGGCTCGGTGAGATAGGTGCGACGCCGGAAAGCATCGCGGTGTTGTGGGCTTGCCGAGACTTTCCCGGACCTTTACGGCCTGCTGAGATAGCGCGGCTGGTATTTCGGGCGCCGCATACTGTTGCGGGGCTGCTCAAGCGGATGGAAAGGGAGGGGCTCGTAGTAAGAATACCCAAAAAGCCGGGGCACCCGTATACGGAAGTGAAGCTAACTCCCAAGGGCGAAAAGGCCTGCGCACCTGCGATAGAGATTCTGAAGGATGTGATTGCTGAGACCATGTCCGTTATGTCCGAGGAAGAACTCGAACAGCTTGGGAAAGTGACCAGGCCGCTGCAACTGAAGGCGCTCGAGATGCTTAACATGAAGCTGAAGAAGTCGCCGGGAACCCCTGAAGCAGTCACCATGCCGGTTAAGGTACATAAGAGAAGCGAGAACAAGTAATAGTGCCATTCTTGGGAGTCACGATTCATCCCGACTTGTCGGGAAGAATCTGTGATAGTAACGCAAGGCTAAGGACGAGATTCTTCGCTAAAGCTCAGAATGACATTTTGACTTAGGTGTTGAATATCTCACAGGCCTTCACCTGGTAGTAGTCGGAGTATTGAGATGCGTGTGCTGATTACAGGTGGGACGGGAAATTTAGGGGTTAGTGTTTACAGGGCCTTCGCAAAAGAGGGATTCACTGTACGCCTGCTGTGTCACAGAAAGAAGGCCAAAAGTCCAGATTCCAATTTAGAGGTCGTATGGGGTGACATAACGCAGCCGGATTCGGTCAGGAAAGCAGTGGATGGAGTCGAT
>JAJYLC010000129.1 GCA_021787935.1 Chloroflexota bacterium
TCATAAATAATTTGGCCGATGTGGCGGTGAAGATGGGATACAGCAGGAACAAGGGAAAGGAAGCTGCTCTTGCCGGCATCGAGGCGAAGCGCCGGTTCGATGAAGCGCAGCTTGAGATGGGCAGGAAGATAATGGCGCAGCTCGAGCAGAGCGGCCAGTTGGGTGTTGTGCTAATCGCAAGGTCGTACATGTCGCAAGATCCGGGGGCGAACCTGGGAATAGCGGAGAAACTGGCCCAACTGGGTGTGGTGCCGATACCTCTCGACTTCCTGCCGCTTGACTCCGTGAATGTCAAAGAATATTCAGACCGTCCCTACTGGTTCAACGAGGCCAAGCACATAGCAGGTGCCGATATAGTCGCTAAAGACCCGCAGTTGTTTGGTCTGGTGCTTACTAACTTCGGCTGCGGGCCCAATTCGTTTATCCTCAATATCGTGGAAGACATTATGGGCGGCAAACCGTTGGGCCAGTTGGAAATCGACGAACATGCTGCCGAGGCCGGCATTGTTACCCGCCTTGAAGCTTTCGTGGATACTATCAGAGGTTTTGCCGGCTCAACAAAGGCTGGCTATGTTTTGGTGAAGGGCCGGGATATCCGGAGGGTTGCCTACACAAAGGTCAGCTCGAACAAGGTTATTCTCATACCGAGGATGTGTTCCGGCGCTGTGGCGCTGGGTGCAGCTATGCAAGCCTTCGGGGTTAACGCAGTGGTGCTTCCTGAGCAGGACGAGAGGAATATTCTATACAGCAACAAGGTGACGTCCGGGAAGGAATGCCTTCCTTATCGGGTAACCCTCGGCGACTTCATGAAATTTTTCTACGAGAATGATAAATATGGGATCGACCCTGATAATGTCGAGGGATTCCTGGCCAGCGCATTCGGCCCCTGCCGTTTCGGTAAGTACGCCGTAGAGGAAATCAGGATACTCCGTGAGCTGGGTTTTGACTTCCCGATACGTACCACCGTGTCGAACAATGGCTATCATGACCTGCACCTGGGTGCGGGGTTCGAACGTTTGGCCTTGAGAGGCATTGTTGCCGTCGACTACTTGGAGAAATTGCTCTGGCGCACTCGCCCTTATGAGAAGTCAGAGGGAGTGGCAGAGGAGCAATTCGGCGAGTATTTGTTCAGGATAGCAGACTGTGTGCGCAGAAAAGAGCCTCTCGATGATATCTTGAAGGATGCCACTGCACAATTTAAGTCGCTGATAGACCCTGATAAACCCAGGAGGCCGCTCGTAGGGATTAACGGAGAGATATTCCTGCGGTCTAACAGGTTCAGCAACAGCAATCTGGCCAAAGAGTGCGAGAAGGCAGGACTGGAAGTTGTGATCTCGCCGATAGGGGAGTGGCTTAAGTATATCACACACAGAAATATTGAGGATGGCATTAGAGATCGGGACTTGAAGAGGATCATGTCTGGCTATATAAGAAGATACTTACTGAGTCGCGATGAGCACTCTGTCATCGTTAATTTTGAGGAACTGATTGATGCCAGCGAGCCCACAACTAAAGAACTGCTGAATAAGTCGAAACGGTATCTTTCGCCGAAGTGCGGCAGCGAGGCTGTTCTGAGCATAGGTGCCGGGGTGGAATGGCTGGAGGACCCGAGGTTCGATGGGGTGATTTCGGTGATGCCACATGGCTGCATGCCGGGAGGCATTGTGGCTGCCGTATCTGAGAAACTGAGCGCGAAGTATGGCAAACCCTGGATCAGTCTCACTTATGACGGCTTCCTCGAGACTAACAATCAGGTGAAGATAAACAACTTCGCTGAGGTCTTGAGGTTCTGCGCCAAAGAAAAGAAGCGAGTCAAAACGCTAAGTTGATAGCGGCTCAATGCGACCCTGAGTTACCCTGAATATAGATGCCTGAGACAGGAAATTCTGCTCGAAACGGTCAAGGTCGGTGGTGGTGATCAGGACTTGCTGGTAGCTGGCAGCGGAACCAAGCAGGTGATGACGCCGCCGGGCATCGAGCTCGGAAAGGACATCATCCAGAAGAACGACAGGGTGTTCTTTAGTGACGCTGAGCATTAGTTTGGCCTCGGCAAGCCTTAGCGAAAGAGCGACTGTTCTCTGCTGACCGCGAGAAGCATAAACCCCTGCATCCACCTCGCCGACAAAGAAGCGAAGATCGTCACGGTGAGGCCCCACCAGCGACATTCCCTGAGCTATCTCCTTATCTCGCGCTGCCTGCAGAGCTTTGGTGAACACCTCGGCAGTTTCCTTTACCGCAGAGTCCCCTTTCCCACTCTGTTTATCGATGCTTTTAAGATAAACCAGGTTTAATTTCCCTTGCCCGCCACTGAGTTCATCGTGGATGCCCTCAATTAGTTGATTGAGTGCTGCCACCGTATGTTCTCGCTGAACGATGAGATAGGTACCTGTTTCTACCAGTTGCTCATCCCAGAAGGCAAGCTCATCGGGGTTGGCCTTGTTCTCAGAGATGAGGCGCAGGAGCTGGTTGCGCTGCCAGAGGACGCGATTATACCGTTGCAGATTACGCAGATATTTATGATCGATCTGGGAGTTAGTGATGTCGAGGTAGCGGCGTCGCAGCGCTGGCTCACCCCCGACCAAGTCTATGTCGTAGACACTGAATGTCACCACGTTGAGCTGTCCGATGAGGTCAGCAGCGTGGCGGATAATGCCATCTATCCGAATGCGTTTCTGAACAGAGGAGGACCTGTTCGTCGGCTGCCACCGAGAAAAAAGATCCTCTGACTGTGGGGGATTAACTGCCCTGGCGCTGAGGGCGATCTCCAACTTGAGATCGTTTCCGGCCTTGCGGACTACTGACACAATGCGACATGCTGGGATTTCTTCTTTGAAGGCGTCCCAGTTGATTAGCTCTCTGTCGGATAATGTGCGAGGGGATCTGCTGGTTGCCAGGATATAAACCGCCTCGAGGAGGTTACTCTTGCCCTGGGCATTTTCGCCTTGAAGAACTGTCACATGTGGCGGAAGATCAAACTCCAGACTGGCATAGTTGCGGAAGTTGGCAAGACTCAAATGGTTAATTATCAAGGTATCTTCTTTCGAAGGTTTGCTGCCATTAACTCTAACCTGAATGAGGGAAAGGTGCAATATCTTCAACTCATTTAATCTAGCTTCATTGATAGTCAGGTTGAAAAGAGGTCTGGAGTGCCGAGGAGGCCTATGCAGTTAAAGCCTGGATGCCTTGTCCCTAAAAGACATAAACCCAGCAAATCAACCCCTATATTTCTTCTCCGCCTTTGCCCCACCTCCGATAGGCACCTCTAGAAGAGGAATTATGTGAGCCGTTGCGCCTGCGAGCATGATAGGATAGATTCTCGCGGCCATCTTCTCAGCGCTATCAGATTCACTGATGGCTACGCCCACCAATGAATTAGGGGGGACGTAGAAGGGGACACACATCAGCACATAGCTAGCCTCTGGTCTGTTTGCTCGCGGCTCATTGGCCCATACCTTGTCGCTTGCAGCAGCAATCTCCGCCGCTTTATCAACAGGATAGATGCTTATGGACATGAACTTCATTTTCCCTCCTCCCTCCATCTTTGATGTTATTAAAGGGCAAAGCACCCAGGCTGGCACAGTTAAAGATTTCCGCAATCCCATCTCACTATGAGGTCGTTTAGCAATGGGTCCACCATACCGACGAAAGTCGGTATCCAGATACCTTCACCATAATTTTGAAGCCGGGTTTTCTGGATTCCGTGTCAAGCACGGAATGGTAATTGTGTTTCTAAACACCCTCATTTAGGATTGATTTCAATGGTTACTGTAATGCCCCACAACAACAATACACCCTGTCACTTGGATAAAGCCTTGATAACCTGCCTTACCAAACGCGTTGTTATCACTGGATGTACTTCAAAGTGAACATAGGGGATGTACTTCTGGAGCATATTACCGATCTCTACCTCGGTTCCCTCAGCTATGGAGAACCCTCTCAACTCGCCGACAAATGATCCCCAATCTTTGCTTATACCCGCTTTAATGTCTTGCTCTACCATATCTACGAAGGGTCCCCACATAGCCGCTCGCTCTTGAGGACTCACAGGGACTTTAGATTCGTCAATTTGCCAAAGCACTAGATACTTAGCCATTGGCTTGCCCTTCCTTTCTATATGATCAAAGGGCCATCGAATTGATGGCAGTCAGCCTCTTGGAAACCCGCAGGGTCACCCCTGTCAGTTTAGTGTTGCCCTATTAGGAAGTAGCTGCCTAGGGTTATCCTTTAACGCTGACCTCATAGTGCTCCATGGTAGGTGACCCAGCAATGAGCGGTACCACCTTGGCAACCTGCTCTCGGTAGAACCCGCTGCTCTCACCAGCCGTCATGTCAGCTTCCGTATTCCACAGGCCGATGACCATACCCTTGCTTGTGCTGCGGTTCACAAGGACGAACATATTTTTGAAGCCCTTCTGCTTCTTCAGGGCCGGCAGGACAGAATCCCGCATGACCTTGGTTAACTCGTCGACCTTGCCCGGCTGAGCGGTCGCAAACGTCACTCTCGCGTACATTGTTCCCTCCTCCGTTTTTGGTTTGCTGTCTAGACGGCAATTTCACGTATTAAGTATTAAATAGTGTGACTATTGTGAAACACCTAGTCGTCGCTATTAAGGCGTATTCCAGGTCTCAAGAATGAGAAATTTTCTTTATCTTATTCTGGCTTCTCACTCTCCTTTTGCCATATCCTTACGGCATTTAACGGGGACACTTCAACCGCGCATAGGCACCACCTCCTCCCCAAAGAAAAAGATACCAGCCCTGCTAATCTATGCCTTTTTCGGTCTTCTTGGTCATAATGCTCGCATATAGTGCATTCCAATCTTTGGGTGGCACTAGTTCTTTCTCTTTCTTGTGCAGTGTGACGGCACTGGCCGGGCATATAGCGACACAATTTCCACAGCCTATGCAACGATCCAAATTAATTACCGCCACGTCGTCTTCAATTTTTAGAGCATCTAGCTGGCATCGTTTGACACACTCTTCACAGCCAGAACATAAAGCGATATCCACTACAGCATAATGATTGGTTGCGTAAAACTCGACCGGACGAGGAAGTTGTCTTAGAGTTGATAGAACGCCACAGCAATCACCGCAACAGCAGCAAATAGCTTCTGGCTTCACCGAGTTTGTCGGTTGAAGGACAAACCCTGCCTCCTGAGCCTTATCCAGAATGCCAAAAACTTCCTCTTTACTGATTGGGCGGCCGATCCCCATACTAATGTAATTCTCAGCTATATCATCAAACAGCAAGCAGGTCTCACGGATATCACTTACACTGCACCTCTGACCCCTGATATCTCTTTCTTGTCTGCAGATGCAATTGGCCACTGCGAATTCGCCGCTAACATGATTTATAAGATTTCTTACACTATCATAGTCAGCGACGAAACGCTCAGCGGGTATGCTTTTCTCCACCGGAATAGTGCGCAGTTGCGGAATCTTGGTCCTACTTGCTTCAAAGACAAATGCTTCATTGAAATACTGCCAAAAATCATCCAAGAAATCCTTCGTGAGCCTGTTTACCTGTAACTCATACATTCCTATTGCCAGAAATGCGTTTCCGTAAAGTTTTTCCCCCTTCTCGGTTCGCTTTGAGATAAGCCCCTTCTTAAACATGCGGTCTAGCATCAGTTCCAATTCTTCAATTGACATTCCGGTTTTCTTCACACGTTCATATATTTGTTTTGGTGATTCTGGAAGCCACGATAGCTGTGTTGCAAGTTTGGCCTCCTCCGGGGTAAAAAGTCTTTTGAGTAGGCGTATCTCCGCCCCTGATTCTGCTGAAGGGTAGCCGATAGGCAGTGTGTCCAAGTGTTTCTGTAAATCCCGATATACCTTGTTTTGAGTAGCCATTTGTCTCTTCCTCCTCACTGAGTCTTTGACATTTTTTAAAGGAAAATTCGGCAAACAAAGTACATTAAATAGCAAGACATGTTGCTTACTTCTCAATAACCCTGGGTAGGTTTTCGAGAAGAAGCATGCGAGCTACACTTTTTTCACATATCCATTCTCACGTACTAAAAACTCTTGTGTCTACTCTGTCTTTGAACAGTTCCCTAACAAGGCTCGAGCCGATGAAACCTGTAGCTCCTGTGACCAGTGAGTGCTTTCATGCCGCATCCTTCCCCACCAGCCTTCTACTCTGCTTACATTTAGGCAAGTAACGGATTTCCTAAACTAAAAAGGATAGGGACTGATACTTATGCAGGGGTTACCGCTGCCATCACTAACTTCCACTACTTCATTTGGGATCTGAGATGCAAGAGAGGCAAGAGGTATATCGCCTCAATGTGGGTCTGCTCTCTGTGAGGAGCAGAGCAAAATGGGAAAGACTCAGATTTGGGAGATTCGCCCAGGAACCACGCAAACGCTTTATATCACTTCTGCGAGCATTTGTCAAATTGCGTTGACACTCGAAGCAGATTGGATTAAGCTATCAGTAAATATTTGAATGGGGGCTGCAACGGCAAACAACCAGGACGAACTCCGCGATAAGATACTAAAGCTCAAAAAAGACCTCAATGCAGTCATCATGGCCCACAACTATCAACGCCCCGAGGTGCAGGATATTGCTGACTTTGTGGGCGACTCGCTGGAGCTGGCGCGCA